>CAZCSZ010000066.1:993-6254 GCA_964501305.1 uncultured Ruminococcus sp. | reverse complement strand
TAATAAAGGCAGGATTTAAACATGAAAAAGATTATTTCACTCGTACTTGCGGCAATACTTGCCGTTTCGGCACTTCTTTCTTTCGCATCGTGCGGTACATCCGGCATCACGATTGCAATTCCCAACGATACGACAAACGAGGCAAGAGCTCTGCTTCTTCTCGAAGACCTCGGTATAATCAAGCTGAAGGATGGAGCCGGCATTACGGCAACACCGCTTGATATAGAAGAAAACCCTCATAATATCGAGTTCAAAGAAGTTGAAGCAGCTCAGCTTCCCAATGTACTGAGAGATGTTGACTATGCGGTAATCAACTCCAACTACGCAATAGAAGCAGGTCTCAATCCGACAAAGGATTCTCTCGGCATTGAAGGCTCCGCATCCGCATACGGCAATATTCTCGCCGTTAAGGAAGGAAACGAAAACAGCGACTTAATAAAGGCACTTAAGGCATCGCTTGAAAGCAGCGAAGTTGCGAATTACATAGCCGAAAAATACGAGGGTTCGGTAGTTTCCGTTGTTGATAATCCGACTGACGGTTTTGACCCTTCTGTTGATTACAGCGCTCTTTCGGGCAAAAAAGTAACCGTTGCGGCATCACCCGCACCTCATGCGGAAATTTTAGGTATCGCAAAGGAAATACTCGCTCAAAAGGGTATTACTCTTGAAGTCATCGAATTCACCGATTATGTTCAGCCGAACAATGTAGTTGAGAGCGGTGAGGTTGATGCGAACTATTTTCAGCACACACCTTACCTTGACGACTTTAATAGCGAGAACGGCACTCACATAGTTTCTGTTTCCACCGTTCACGTTGAACCTCTCGGAATATACGGCGGCAAGCAGACAACGCTTGACCTTGTAAAATAACGGCAAAGCCGAATAACAACCGACAGGGCGTGCCATATGCGGCGTACCTTAATTTGCGGAGGAACTATGATTGAGATTAATAATCTGTCGAAACAGTTTAATACTGCCGACGGGTCGGTCGATGCGCTGAAAAACGTATCGCTTTCAATACCCGACGGTGATATTTTCGGCATTATAGGCATGAGCGGAGCGGGTAAAAGTACACTCGTAAGATGTATTAACATGCTTGAGAAACCAACCGAAGGAACTGTCGAAGTTGACGGAGTTAACCTTTGTGAGCTTTCCGAGAAGGAACTCAGAGGTGTAAGGCGTGATATAACCATGATTTTCCAAGGCTTTAACTTGCTGATGCAAAAGAATTGCCTTAAAAATGTTTGTTTTCCGCTTGAACTTGCAGGAAAAAGACATGATGATGCAGTGAAGAGAGCCACAGAACTGCTTGAAACAGTCGGCCTTTCCGATAAGGCGCTGTCATATCCCGCACAGCTGTCGGGTGGACAACAACAGCGCATTGCAATTGCGCGCGCTCTTGCAACAGACCCTAAGGTGCTTCTTTGCGACGAGGCAACAAGTGCACTTGACCCGAATACAACCAATTCAATATTGGAGCTCATACGCGGAATTAACGAAACGCTCGGAATTACGGTCATAATCATTACACACCAAATGAGTGTCATTGAAAAGATATGTAAGCACGTCGCCATTATAGATGACGGTGAGGTTGTCGAACAGGGTGACGTATCCGAAGTTTTTTCACATCCGAAATCAGATGCTGCAAGGAAACTTGTTTTTCCGGAGGATACTGCAGATGCTACGGTATTCTCAAATTCCGATGAGGCGATTATAAGAGTCGTGTTCAACGGTGCCGAGGCAACCGCAACCCCTCTTATTGCGAGGATGGCAGTGGAAAAGGGAGTTGAGGCTAATATTGTTTACGCATCGACAAAAAGCATCGGGAACAAGGCATACGGTTCAATGCTTTTGGGTATCCCGAAAAAGGGAGGCCGCGTTCAATGCGCAATTGACTATCTGACATCGGTCGAAAATGTTGCGGCAGAGGAGGTAAATACACGTGTTCAATAATCTTTTCTCCGTTGAAACTTTGAATGAAACATGGGTTATCATCCGTTCCGAGTTTTTAAGCGCTGTTTGGGAAACCCTTTACGTTACTGTTCTTGCAACGCTGTTTGCGGTGATAATTGGACTTCCGCTCGGCGTTTTACTTGTTGCGGGAGAGAAAAACGGCGTTTTGCCGCTTCCGTCGTGGCTTTTGAAAACACTTAATGTAATAATCAATTTGCTCCGTTCCGTTCCTTTTCTGATATTAATGATACTTGTATTTCCGCTCACAAGACTTATAGTCGGTACTGTAGTCGGAACTGCGGCAACTATAGTCCCGCTTGTCATTGCGGCATTTCCGTTCGTTGCTCGGCTTGCGGAAAGTAGTTTGCGGGAGGTAAGCCCCAATACAGTCGAAATGGCAAAGAGTATGGGCGCATCTCCTGTTCAGATTATTGTTAAGGTCATGATTCCGGAATGTATTCCGTCGCTCATATCGAATGCGACAATAGCAATAACGACAGTTCTCGGCTATTCCGCAATGAGCGGTATCATAGGCGGCGGCGGGCTTGGCAAAATCGCAATTAATTACGGTTATTACAGATACAAGTATCTGGTAATGATAGCAGCGGTTATTTTGCTTATCGTGCTGGTACAGATTTTCCAAAGCCTCGGAACACGCCTTGCAGTGGGGCTTGATAAGCGCATTAAAAAGTAAATCTCAATTTATAATGAAGGAGGATATCATGATTTATACATCAGCTGATGCTTTAATTGGCAGAACTCCTCTTTTGGAGCTTGTGAATATAGAAAAAGAGCTTAACCTTGAGGCAAAACTTGTTGCGAAAATCGAATTTTTTAACCCGACGGGTTCCGTTAAGGACAGAGCCGCAAAGGCAATGATTGATGATGCGGAGAAAAGCGGTAAGCTCAAAAAAACATCCGTCATTATTGAGCCTACAAGCGGAAACACGGGAATAGGTCTTGCATCTGTTGCGGCATCAAGAGGGTACAGCCTGATTCTCACTATGCCCGAAACAATGTCTGCCGAACGTCGAAAACTTTTGAAGGCGTACGGCGCGAAAATCGTTTTGACAGGCGGAAAAAAAGGAATGAAGGGCGCAATTGAAAAGGCAAACGAACTTGCAAGAGAAATACCCGACAGTTTCATTCCGGGACAGTTCGACAACCCGGCAAATTCGGCATCTCATTTTGAGACGACGGGACCTGAAATATTCGACGACACGGACGGTGCGGTGGATGCATTTGTTGCAGGAGTCGGCACTGGCGGGACCGTAAGCGGAGTCGGCGAGTATCTGAAAAGTCGGAAAAAGGATATTGAAATTATAGCAGTAGAACCTGAAAAATCCCCCGTTCTTTCCGCCGGAGTGGCGGGTCCTCACGGAATACAGGGCATCTGTGCGGGATTTGTACCTTTTGTCTTGAAACGGGAGGTAATCGACCGCATAGTTACGGTTTCCGACAACGATGCATTCGAAACTTCAAGGCTTATCGGCAAAAAAGAAGGAATACTTGTAGGTATTTCTTCGGGTGCTGCGGCATTTGCGGCTATCGAATGGGCGAAAAACCCGGAAAACAAAGGTAAAACAGTGGTTGTGCTTCTACCCGATTCGGGCGACAGGTATCTGTCGACTGACTTATTCGGTGAATAAAAAAACAGCCTGCAAGCATAAACTTGCAGGCGTTTTTTATTCCTCGTATTTCATAAGGTGAATGTCTTCGGGAGAAAATACAAGTCCGACTTCGGCGCCTTCGTAATAGGGACGTGTTGCAGATACAAGATATTCGTATCCTTCGGTGGAAAAAGTGACGTCATAGATTCCCGGCTTAATGTTTTCGGGGTCGAAATCGTATTTTACATCACTGATTTCGACTTTTTCTCCGTCATCAAGGCTCCATGCGGATGCATTTGCCCACATTTCAAGGTCAGTATCAAGTGCCATGCTCTCCAAGATGTCATCTACCGTCTTGAATATGTTCATGGCGTAGATTTCTTCTCTGTAGACTTTGCTTTCAACACGGTTTTCCTGAATTACAACCGCATTAACCGTAATTGAAGTCCCTTTTGACGTGCTGAATGTTACGGGGTATCTGCCCGTTTCTTTCTGTATATCGTGCTCGATTTCTTTTATCGCAATAGGCTCGTCGGTTTCGGCATCCCATGCCTCGGCGGATGCAAGCGTTTCTATTGCAACGTCATCGAGTTCGTCAATGTCGGATACATCAAGGAGGAAATCACTCGCACTGATTTTTTCCTGAAGTTCTTCGTTGTATTCGGGCTTATCCTGCTTTACCTGAAGTTTTATCGTAATCGACGTACCCACTCTTGTTTCAACAACCATATCGTGGTGCACGCCTTTGAAAACATGAGACTTTACAACGCCTTTGAGCATACCTTTTTCTTTGGGAACGATATCAAGATGTTCCGGACGTATGACAACATCGACTTTGTCGCCCTTTTCGAAACCCTCGGTATTGCATTTAAATTTCTTGTCCTCAAATATTACGGTTCCTTCTTCGGCAATAACGCCGTCGATAATATTAGTCGTGCCGACAAATTTTGCGACGAATTCGTTTGCGGGATGGTCGTAAATCTCATCGGGTGTTCCGATTTGCTGAATTACTCCGTCGCTCATTACTACAATTTTGTCACTCATGGTAAGTGCTTCTTCCTGGTCGTGGGTAACAAATATAAATGTAATACCGACTTCTTTCTGAATCCACATAAGCTCAAGCTGCATTTCCTTGCGAAGCTTTGCGTCAAGCGCCGAAAGAGGCTCATCCAAAAGCAATACTTTGGGCTCATTGATAAGAGCACGTGCTATTGCAACCCTTTGTTGCTGACCGCCGGATAGTTGTGATATCCGCCTGTTCTCAAAGCCTTCAAGGCTGACAAGCTTCAGCATTCTCGCAACTTTTTGCTTGATAACATCCTTCGGTTCTTTCTTGATTTTGAGACCGAAGGCTATATTCTCATATACATTCAAATGAGGAAAGAGCGCATATCTTTGGAAAATCGTATTAAGCTCTCTCTTGTGCGACGGCACATTCTTTATATCTTCTCCGTCAAACAGCACCGTCCCTGAATCCGCTTCGACAAAACCGCCTAGTATACGGAGAAGAGTGGTCTTTCCGCAACCCGACGGACCGAGCAACGTCACAAACTCATTCTCATTAATATCAAGCGAAACATCTTTCAGGACTGCCTCTCCGTCAAAGGACTTGGAAATATTCTTGAATTCTACGATTTTTTTGTTCTCCACAAATCATAGCCCCCTGTCTTGAATTCTGCCGTTTTTACCGAATCCGAA
>CAZCSZ010000066.1:0-983 GCA_964501305.1 uncultured Ruminococcus sp. | reverse complement strand
CATTCAAAATACATTATAGCAGTTTTAAACTCAAAGTGCAACCACTATCTCTATTTTCTCAAAATTATTTTTTGAATGTAAATTAAGGAAGAACAAGACGCCATCTCACACCTTAAATCCCGGTATAAGTCCCGATTGCTCAATGCACTTCGGAGCTCCGGCTATAATGTTTGTCTTTTTTTCGTTGAGGGGGAGAGGAGTAGCGTCCATTGTGAGGGCGATGCCGCCTGCCTCCTCAAGAATTACAAGTGCGGCGGCGAAGTCCCAGAGGGCGAGGATTTCTTCAAAGAAGATGCCCGCCTTTCCCGCTGCGACCGAGCAAATGTCGAGAGCCGCCGCACCGCAACGTCTGACGTCAAGGCACCTTGGGAAAATTCGTCTTAGCTTATCCATTGTTCTGTCGAAGAGCTCTAAATTGTACGGCGACGTCCCGAAAAGGGCAAGACTTCTCGAAAGGTCGGTTTCCGTTACTCTTATTCTCGATGAGTTAAGAAATGCGCCGTGTCCTCTTCCGCCGCTGAAGAGTTCGTTTGTATATGGATTGTAGACTACCCCGACGCTCGGCTTGCCGTTTAAGAAGCAAGCTATCGAAACACAGCTTATATTCATATTGTTTGCGAAGTTTGCCGTGCCGTCGATAGGGTCTATTACGAATGTAATTTCCGAGTTGATTTCGTCCTTGCAGTCTCCTTCCTCGGCGAAAAATCGTGCATTCGGATATCTTTCGCCAAGCTCGTTTATTGCAAGTTTCTGAACTTTGACGTCATATTCCGTCACAAGGTCACGAATTCCCGTCTTGTTTTGAAAGTCTACGTGTTTGAACTCCGCACTCAATATAATTTCTCCGCAATGTCTTGCGACTTCCGATGTGGAATTCATTATTTCTTCTATGCTGTACTTCATAGTGTCTCTCCTTAATTAACCGAACCACATCCGCCTTGTGGCGCTTGAAACTGTGCTGCCGCGCATAAGGGCATTTACCG
>CAZCSZ010000065.1:0-6286 GCA_964501305.1 uncultured Ruminococcus sp. | reverse complement strand
TAATTTTATAATTCAAATTGCCCCTAAAATTAAAAAATGTGTTGCCCCGAAACATAGTGAAATATCAATATAATGTTTTTGGGAAACGAATTCTGCTTTTGGGGATGCCGAAAATGCAGTAAAATCAATACTTTCTCATATTCAAATCCCCAAAAATCAAGATTAGAAATCATTTTTGGGAGGACAATCTCGTTTTTGGGAGTGCTTTTGGGAAAATTGATAATAAATTTAGAAAGGGTTTTCATCATATGAGAAAAAAGAACTACAAAGGAAGATGTGAAAAGCGTAATTTGAGTAAGTGTTCAGAGATATGCAGAACTTACGACGATATCCAATATGCCTATGCTGCCTTTTTGCAAGAAAACAACGATATTGCATCCTTTAGGTGCAATGTCCTATTAGAGAATCTTTCTATTGGCGAATACACAACAGATTTTCTGTGTACCAGAACCAACGGAGATCTCCTTGTTAGAGAGTGTGTTAATAGGAAGTATCTCTCTAAACCACTAACCATTAAACTACTGGACGAATCGAAACTTTACTGGCTCCGTCGCGGTGTAACAGATTGGGGGTTGGTGATAAATGAAGAATAATCAGCTATTACATTTCGGACAAGCAATAGTACGAGTACTTGACAGTAACGAGAATGAACTTCTTTTTATTGATTGCATTAATAAGAAAATGCCAAAATGGAAATCCCGTGTCGAGTTTTCTGAATATATCCCTTGTGATGATGTGTTCTCAATTTTACCTGATATCAATGATTTGGATCCCCAAAGCCGAAAAATCGCCTATGAGCGATACACCTTAATTGCCGGTATTTTACCGTATATTGCCGATAAGAAACAAAGATGTGCAGCAATAGCGCAAGTGGCTAAATACAACAGTATAAGCAAGCAAACGATATATAATTATCTGTGGATATACCTTGTACATCAAAGTGTGTCAGCTCTTGCACCTAAAGCTGTTTTATCCGAAAAGAAATTATCACCAGAAGAAAAGAACTTTCGTTGGGCACTAAATAAGTATTTTTACACTCAAAACGGCAATACATTAAACACTGCCTATACGCTAATGCTCAAGGACAAATATTGCGATGCTAACGGCATTCTGATACAGCCATATCCCTCATTCTATCAATTTCGTTATTATTATCGAAAGCATAAGAAAATGCAGAATTATTACATTTCCAGAGATGGTCTTAAAAACTATCAGCGAAACAAAAGACCTCTTCTGGGGGACGGCATACAAGCATTTGCTCCTAATATCGGCGTGGGTATGCTGGATGCCACTGTATGCGATATATACCTTGTAAACGAAGCAGGCGGTCTTGTTGGCAGACCTATATTAACGGCTTGCGTAGATGCCTATAGTGGTTTATGCTGTGGCTATTCGCTCTCTTGGGAAGGTGGCGTTTATAGCCTAAGGAACCTTATGGTGACGGTTATTGCTGACAAAGTAGAACTGTGCAGAAAACACGGCATTATCATAACGCGAGAGGAATGGAATTGTAATATGCTTCCGTCCACTCTGGTTACAGATATGGGAAAGGAATATGTGTCATCAACCTTTGAACAAATTGCTGATTTGGGTGTCACTGTTGTCAATCTACCACCATATAGACCAGAATTAAAAGGAGCTGTTGAGAAGTTTTTTGATGTAATACAGGGACTTTATAAGCCACATCTAAAAGGCAAAGGAATTATAGAAGCCAACTACAGAGAACGCGGTGCACACGATTATAGGAAAGATGCCCGGCTGACGATGGCAGATTTTGAAAAAATAATTCTCCGCTGCATCGTTTATTACAATAGCCAGCGTATAGTTCAACTGAAGAAACAGAAGATATTTCGCTTGAAAAAGGACCCAGCGTAACAATGACGGCTTTGTTACATCAGCGGACCTTCGCAAACTCAGACTTTGCATTGCAGGAGAAATTGTAATTGACACCAAAGTCGAAAGACCTGAGGTCTGATTAGGCTGCATGATAACATTACAAGGGGGGAGCACGCTCCCCCCTTGTAATGTTTAACTGTTGAAAATCGGTGGCATTCGGTTCTGCTTAGTACATAATCAAACACCCCGTGCTTATCTTGCACGGGGTGTTTGATTGCAATAAAGAAGGTCGGGATTTCCCGACCTTCTTGTTTGGCGTGATTATTTAACGGTAACTCCTGTAATGTGGGGGTTAACGCCCTCATACCAATAAAGGAATCCTTCCATGTCGATTGTGTCGCCGACTTTAAGAGCTTTAACAGCGGCATAAACATCGGTTGTGTTGTCGCAAAGATAAGATTCAACGGTGAATGTGTATGTCTCGCCGTTCAAAGAAGCTTTGAAGTAGAGGTCATCGCCGTCGGAGCCTGAGCCGTCCCATGCGTAAAGAAAAGGAGCTTCGTTGCCGTCGCCGTCAGCCGATGCTTCAACAGTAAGGCCCTTGAAGGAAACGAACTCGTTTTGGTGGTTTATGAGTTCATCTGTGCCGAGAAGGGATGTTGCATCGAATGCTTCGGCAACGTAATTGCCTTTAACGATTTCGAATGTAGCCTCGGTGATTTCAATTTCGCCTGCCCACTCGGATTTGTAGCCTGTTACTTTGATTTTCGTGCCCTTTTCAAGCTTTGCGTAATCAGCCTCGGAGCATTTCATCTCGTAGATGAAGTATGCGCCGTCCTTGTCCTGTGTGTAAACGGTTGCTTTGTCTTCCCACCATGCCTGTTTTGCCTGAACGTAAGTTTCGATAACTACTTCGCTGTCAAGCTCTGCTGCCATGTACTCATCGTGAGACATTACGCCGTCGTCTTGACATGAAGCGAGGCAAAGGAGCATTGTGATAGCCATTAATGCTGCGAATAATCTTTTCATTTCTAAATCTCCCATATGTAATTTGTGATTGTATCACACGCTTATATTATACAACAAAATACGAAAATGTCAACTAATCAAACAGATAAATAATGTACTTATATCAGCTGTTTTTCGTTCGTTTTCTCCTAAAGTGAGTTGAAACTGCGTATGCGGCAAGCAAAATCCATACCATACAAAGGCAAACGATGATGACAACCGAGAAGGTCGGCAACGGTCCGAGGTCGGTTTTTTCTCCCGCCGATACTCTTTTCTGGTCGAGTCGGTAAAGCGAATTGACATCCTTGAATAAGCTCTCAAGAAAATCACCGTCAACAGTCTTTTTGCGTCTGATTGCTTTAGTAGTTTCTTCGACAAGCTCACTTGCCGCATCTCTCAGAGAAGCGGAACCGTTGAATACAGGTGTTGTAAACGTATCGTCGGTATGTTCGAGAACTAATTTTGCGGCTTTGATTTTAATATCGTAATGTTCGTCGTTGTCAATACCTTCTTTTGAAAGGTAGTCAAGGTATTCATCGGAATTCTGTGCTTTCGACGTCACGGGAACATACCCTTCTGTTTTTGAGTATGCAATTTGAACACCGTTTGTCAAGAGGTACTGCGTGAAGAACCAGGAAGCAAGCACCTCGTCGTTATCTTCTTTATTGAAAACACAAAGCGAAGGGCCTTGAGAAATCATCTTCATATTGTCGGTGTCAAACTGCGGGACGGGCATTACCGCCGTTTCAAACTCAACGAACTTATCGGGGTGAATATCGGAAAGGGGCGCATCAGTGCCGAGCCATGTGGCGCCTGCAGTTGAGTCTACTGCAAAAATGCACTGACCGGCATTCAAAAAATTGCCGGGATAACTTGATATTTTAAATGTGGAAAACGCTTCTTTTTCGACATGCTTTGTAAGGTCGAGAAGAAGGTCTTTTGTTGTGCCGTTGAAAATATCTATAGTACCGGCTGACGTAGAATACGGGGCATCTTTCTGCCGTAACATAGTTATCATCATGTTGTCGGTGGATTTATAGATGAAAGGAATCATTACGTTCTGACCGTTAGCGTAGTATATTCCGTTTTCGTCCTTCTTTGCCGCTGCTTCGGATACCTCCCATACAAAGTCCCACGTGAGCACGTCGGGGAGGGTATATCCCAGCTTTTCAAGCATCGTTTTGTTGACATAGCATGCCTCACTTGAACGCATGAAGGGGAGCGCATAAATACTGTCCTGAAGGACACATTCTTCAAGATACTTCGGTATTATTTCTTCTTTTGTCGGGGAATCGAAACGCAGGGCATTGGAACCCAAGCCGTATTTTTCGTCATCAATCAAAGAGTCAAGCGGAACAACGGTGTTTACCCCTGTCATATATGTTGCTATATGGTCGGGATATGTTATACAGACATTCGGTGTCGTTCCCGTTGCGATGTTCGTTATAACGTCGTTGTAGATTTTTCTGTAATCCGTATATAAGCGCAGATTTACTTTGATATTCGGATAAAGCGCTTCGAAATCTTCAATTGCCTTTTCGTAAATTGCGGTCTGTGTTTTGTTGGTGTCGTTCTTTGCCCAAAACGATATTTCGTACTGCTTTGTCTCGTCAAACTGTTTGGGCATCTCAAACGGAGACGCTCCTTTTGCACCGTGACACGACGAGAGGACGGGAAGCATTGCTGTCAAAACGGCGATAATCAGACACAGAGTTTTCAAAAAGCGTCTCATCCTTTTGTACCTCCTCTTGAAACGCCCTCCATTATCTTATTTCTGAATATGAGGAAAATCACTATTAAGGGAAGGGAAATAACAACTACTGCCGCCATCATGGCGGGGATGTTTTCTTTGCCGAAACCGTTTTCCCTTATCTCCTGTATTCCGTTTGATACGAGGAAATACGATGTGTCGTCGGTGATAAGTCTCGGCCAGACGTAGGAGTTCCAACACTCGATTACCTTCAAAATAGTAACCGTTACTATAGTCGGACGGCTGATCGGAAGCATAACTTTCATAAGGTATTTGAAATCCGATGTGCCGTCGACTTTTGCCGCACGGTAGAGCTCATCGGGAATAAGTTCAAAGTTTTCTTTAAGCAGATAAATGTAGAAAACGGATGTGACCGAAGGGAGAATCAAGCCCGTAAAAGTGTTTCTGAGCCCCCATTCCGTGATAGTTTGGTAGTTTGTGATTATAACAAGCTCGTTCGGTATCATCATAAGAGCCAAAAATGCCGTGAAAACCAGATTCTTTCCCCGAAAATCAAGTCTTGAAAACGCAAATGCCGCAAGAATTATTACAATAAGCATAAGCGCCGTCGTTGCGAGAGCAAATATTACGGTGTTGAGGAAGTAGCTTGCGAGAGGAACCTCTGTAAAAGCATCGATGTAGTTCTGAAAAGTCGGAGACAGAGTGAAGAGCTTTGGAATAAACTCGGAGTTGTAGCTCGAGTAGCTCTTGAGTGATGTGAGTACCATCCAATAGAAGGGGAACAGTACGATAATGCCCCACACCGATAGGAAAAAGTATTTGATAACGTTGAGCACACGCCGTTTGGCGAGGGCTTTTTTTTCAATTATTTCGTAGTTGTAAGTCATTTTAAAACCCTCAATAATGGACGTTCTTTTTGCTTATGATGAGGTTAATCAGTGTAACCGTAAGCACAACGGAAAACAGAATGAGCGCCGCCGCCGAGGCAAACGAAGGGTACCCGCCGCTGTCGCCGTAAAGCATATCATAAACATAACCGACTATGGTATTCATACCGGCGGCGTTGAGGTTTGTGCCGAAAAGCGCCACCGCATCGCTGTATGCTTTGAAGGCGCCTATGAAACCGGTTATAATGAGATAGAAAACCATGGGTGATATCATAGGGAGAGTAATCTTCGTGAATATTCTGACTGAAGATGTGCCGTCAAGTCTTGCCGCATTGTAATAGTCCCTGTTCACCGATGCCAAAGCGGACGTCAGAATGAGGATTTTGAAGGGTAAAACAATCCAGATGGTATAAAGGCACAGCGTCAGCATTTTTGCCCAATAAGGACCTTGTATGAAGTCGACAGAGGTGCCGCCGAACAGGTTGATAAGAAGGTTTACAAACCCGTCCGAATAAGCGGTTTTCTTGAACAGTATCATAAAGACCAAACCGACGGCAAGAGTATTTGTGACATAGGGAAGGAAAAATACTGTCTGATACAGATTGCGGAGCTTTTTAATTGAACTGAGCGCCAGCGAAATCAAAAGAGCAAGGCCTGTCGAGACGGGAACCGTAATTACAACGAGAATAAGGGTATTCTTCATTGCCTGAAGAAAATAGGGGTCATGAAGAACATAGGAATAGTTGTAAATGCCCGTTCCGAAAAATGACTGTGATGCTGAGTTATACCCTTCTTCGAAGGAGTAAATCAGAACGTCGACGAGGGGATATACCATAAACAGTCC
>CAZCSZ010000064.1:0-6325 GCA_964501305.1 uncultured Ruminococcus sp. | reverse complement strand
GTATCCATTCTTGCGGTAATGTCGGCATCGCCGTAGAACTGGTTGCCGTAAGCGTAATTGATTTCTATCTTCTTATCAAGTTCCGAAGCTGCTGCATCTGCGCCCTGAACGAAGCCGTAACCGTAACGAATTACTGCGGGAACTGCCATACCGCCGAGGAAGCCGAGCTTCTCGAAACCGAGTTTAACTGCCGCATAACCTGCCATGTAACCGCAAAGTTCTTCTTGATAAATTGCGCAGTATACATTGGAAAGGTCAACGTAGTCTTCGAGTTTCCATGCATCGGGATTGAAATCGTATTGTTCGCCTTTCTTGGGAACAGCTTCGCCGAGAAGGTCGCCTTTTGCAACGTCAAGAGCTATAAACTTAACATCCTTGTAAGAAGGAGCAGTTTCGACGATAGCGCCTGCGAATGCATAACCGGGAAGTACGATTACATTGTAGCCTTTGTCAATAGCGGACTCAATGGATGTTACACGGTCTGCCGTGGAGTCATCAGCGGGCTTGAAGTATTCGAAACTGAGGTTGTGGTCTTTGCAGAAAGCAACGCAAGCTTCGTATGTAGTCTGGTTGAAGGACTGGTCGGTGATATCGCCGTAGTCTGTTACCATAGCTACTTTGTAGCCGGAATCCGAAAGATCTTCCAAAGCCGCATCCGACGAAGTGTCAGCTGCTACATCGGAGGACGCATCCGTGTCAACCGGTTCTTTTGTGTCATTTCCGCATGAAGCCAATGAGAGTACCGATACTATCATCAGAGCGGCGAGAACAAGAGCTAAAAACTTTTTCATGATTCTGTCTCCGTTAAATAAAATTTCGGTTCGGGATTATTAATCCTTATCCGTTAGAATTGTACCATATCTTCCGACGAAAGTCAACATTATTGGCACAAAAAGTCAATCAACAACAAAAATATCTTCTATTAATATAAATTATTCCGCATTTTTTGTCGAATTGTTCTCATCCGTAAAACTCAAGGAACACGTTTTCGGGCAGGTCATATTCACCGTCCAAAAGGGATACTTTTGATGTCGGCGCACCGTTTTCCGAGAAGGTTTCCGTAACCGTATTTACGCCATCCGTGTTCAGTATACCGTCAGCCCCGCTGTGCAGTATGATTTCAAAACATCCGTCATCGGCGTTCACTGTCAGAATACCGTCGGCATCGACTGAACCGAGAGTACCCTCAAGAGCTTTCTTCACGGCTTTGCCGTAATCGAATACGATTGAAAACTCGGCATTATCACTGCTTTCACCGTCTTTAAAACGTGAAAACAGTTTTCCACAGCTCTCGGCGGCATTCAGACAGTCCGACGGAACGGCGGCGCCGAAAGAAAATATGCTCTGACAGCCTTTCTCATACATTGAAATTGCGATTTCCTCTGTGCTCTCCGACATCACAAGAGAATCCGCATATGCAACCGATACCGTATAACTGCCGTCCGAATGCATCGTTGCATAATCCGAAACAGCGCTCACAAACCCGTTTGCGCATTCACCTATTCCGTCAATTTCGACCGGAATAAAACACCCGACATTTACGTGTCCCGCTGTCATTTCGGTATATCCGGCAATATAACCGATATCGTACAGAGACGGGATAATGCTTATAACATTGTCTTTCGGGGTGAGCGTAAATGCATCCACTATTATAAACTCAATGTCCGTATAAGCATCGCTTAAATCGCTTATTACATCGGTATATTCAAGTCCCGTACAGATAACTGCAGTATACCCGTCCGTTACTTTATCGCTTATACTATTTTCAAGATAATCTGCGTCAAACGATTTGGGAACGATGTAATCGTATCTCATACCGTTTTCCCTTGCGTATTCTTCAACTCCCGAAGCTATTTCCGTGCTTTTCTCACCGTCAGTCAGAGAATCAGCATAGAGTACAATGCCGCCGAGTTCGGGAGTGTTCGGCACATTTGTATCCGTTTCAACATTATTCGCGCCGCACGCCGAAAAGAGAAAGCTCCCAACTATAACCGCAGTCAAAATAGCCGGAGCTTTCCGCAAAAACACATCCTTATTCATTTTTAATGTAGTCCTTATCAAATCCGAAGGGCAATAATTCGGCAAGTGTCAAAATTACATTGCCGTCTTTGCCCACCATAATCACTTTGAATGTTTCTCTGTCGCAGAATTCAGCCATAACTTGACGGCATACACCGCACGGAGGAAACAGGCCCGTGATTTTTCCTTCAAAACCGCCTGCTACCGCTATTGCATCAAACTCACGTTCTCCCTCGCTTACAGCTTTGAAGAATGCGGTTCTTTCCGCACAGCATGTCGGAGTATGAGCGCTGTTTTCTATGTTGCATCCGGTATATATTTTGCCACCGCATGCAAGCAAAGCGGCGCCGACAAAGCACCGTGAATACGGAGCATACGCTCCCGTCATTGCTTTTTTAGCCGCATCTGTCAGAATTCTGTAATCGTCCATAGTGTCTAATCCTTTGAAATGAGCGATGCCACACTTTTGCCGACGGTGGTAAAAGGAACACCGAGAAGTTCGCAAACAGTTGCCGAAATATCGGCAAAGCTATCCCTCGTGCCGAGATTAACGGGTTTAATTCCCGCACCGAAAATTATGAGAGGAGTATATTCCCTCGTGTGGTCTGTGCTGATATCTCCGGGGTCACAGCCGTGGTCGGCGGTTATAATAAGAACATCGTCCTCTTTCATTTCGGGAATGAATTTTTCAAGCCAAAGGTCAAATTCGGAGAACGCTTTTGCGTAACCATCTACATTGTTACGGTGACCGTAAAGCATATCGAAATCCACTAAATTCGCAAAGCAAAGACCGTTGAAATCACGGTTTAAAAGCGAATATGTCACATCCATACCTTCAGTGTTCCCATGAGTTATAATACTTTCGGTTACACCGCACGATGCAAAAATATCTGTGATTTTCCCAACGGCAATAACGTCCTTTCCGTTTTCTTTCAAAGCATCGAGCATCGTTTTTCCGATAGGTTTCAAAGAAAAATCACGGCGGTTTGCGGTTCTCGTAAATCCGTCCTTTGCATTTCCGACAAACGGTCTTGCGATTACCCTGCCGACTCCGTTTTCGCCTTTAAGAATATCACGCGCCGTCAAGCAGTATTCATAAAGTTTTTCCAAAGGTACAACATCCTCGTGAGCGGCTATCTGAAAAACGCTGTCAGCGGAGGTATAGACTATAAGTTTGCCTGTCTTAACATGTTCCTCACCGTAATCCTTTATGACTTCGGTTCCCGAATACGGCTTGTTGCAAAGATACCCTCTGCCGCATTTTTCGCAGAACTCATCGAGTATTTCCTTTGAAAACCCGTCTGGATATGTCGGAAGGGGTGAGTCCGAGACAAGGCCCGCAATTTCCCAATGGCCGATAGTCGTATCTTTTCCCTTCGATTTCTCCGTCATTCTCGCATATGCTCCGAGAGCCGACGGCACTTTCCCAATAAAATCTTGACCGTCAATACAACCCAACCCGAGTTTTTTCATGTTGGCATCGGTAAAAAACGGGCTTTTGGAAATAGAACGAAGCGTATAACTACCGACATCGCCGAAATCGGCGGCATCGGGGAGCTCACCTATACCGAGACTATCAAGCACAGTAAGGAATATTCTTTTGGTTTTCATATAATCCTCCGAAAATCAACCGTTACCATCAAGCTTTACGGCAACATCGAGCGCAATCTCCATCATCTGCGTAAAGGTGTTCTGCCTTTCTTCGGCACTCGTTGCCTCGTGTGTCAAAAGGTGGTCGGACACAGTACATATGGCCAGTGCCCGTTTTCCCGCTCTTGCGGCGTTCATATAAAGTCCCGCAGCTTCCATTTCAACAGCACACACGCCCATTTTCATCCACCCGTCATTTGCATTAGGCATATCATTGTAAAACGGGTCGGAGGAAAGAAGATTTCCGACATGGTAACATGCACCGTGCGCCCCACAGCTTTCAACAGCCGCTTTGAGCATTGTATAATCCGCAATCGGGGCAAATGTACCGCCGAGATTGAACTGCGACGCATAGTCGGAATTTGTGCACGCACCCATTCCGATTACGATATCACGTAATTTAATGTCGGCTCTCATAGCTCCGGCAGAGCCTATACGCATAATATTATCAACACCGAAGAAGTTGTACAACTCGTATGAATATATCCCGATAGAGGGAATACCCATCCCGCTTGCCATTACACTTACACGTGTACCGTTGTAAGTTCCGGTATAACCTTGTACTCCTCTGACATTGTTAACAAGGACAGCGTCTTTGAGGAAATTCTCGGCTATAAACCGAGAACGGAGCGGGTCGCCGGGCATAAGCACGGTGCGTGCGAAACAATCGGGTGTTGCGTTAATATGAGGTGTAGGGTAGTTTGCCATTTCGCTTCTCCTGTTTTATACAAATGTAAAATTCGATTACGGCAAATGATTATCTTTGACTATTTTGACTATTCTCGATGTACCGAGACGGGATGCTCCGAGGGATATGAATTCTTCGGCATCTTCTATAGAAGAAATGCCGCCTGCGGCTTTGATTTTGAGGTGAGGCTCAACATGTTCCGCAAACAAAGCAACATCTTCTTTTGTTGCACCTCCGCTTGAAAATCCCGTTGAAGTTTTTATGTAATCCGCACCCGATTTCGATACTATTTCACACATTTTAATTTTTTCGGCATCTGTCAAAAGGCATGTTTCCACGATTACCTTCAAAAGCTTGCCGGAACACGCTTTCTTTACCGCTTTGATTTCCGAGAGAAGCTCGTCATACTTCTTGTCTTTGAGCCATCCTATGTTGATTACCATATCGATTTCGTCAGCTCCGTTTGAGACGGCATCGGCAGTTTCAAAGCATTTCGTCTCCGTCGTACTGTAACCGTTCGGAAATCCGATTACAGTGCATATTGCAAGCTTATCTCCAACGTACTCTTTGGCTTTTTTTACGTACGACGCGGGTATGCAAACAGATGCAGTCCCGTATTTTATTCCGTCGTCGCAAAGAGTTTTTATATCGTCCCACGTTGCACCTTGGGACAGAACGGTGTGGTCAACCTTAGATAAAACCGTTTTGATATCCATTTTAAATACCCCTTTATTGTTCGCTGTTTTCATAGATTTTACGCTTATAACACTTGTGACACATGGCAACATAACTGTCATTTCCGCCGAGGAAAATCTGCTGTCCGCTCGTGATTACTCTGCCGTCGGGCGCTATTCTCGCATTCACCGTGGCTTTTGAACCGCACGAGCATATGGTTTTGATTTCCGTAATTGAATCCGCAAGTTCGAAAAGCCTGCGGCTTCCGGAAAAGAGTTTAGTACGAAAGTCTGTCCGAAGGCCGAAACACAGGACAGGTATATCGTAAACATCGACAATATATCTCATTTCGTCGATTTGCCGTTCGGCAAAGAACTGACATTCGTCGGCGACAATCACGTCGACTTTCTCCCTCTCTTTGTAAATATCCACTATGTTATCGGTAGGGAGTATCGCATCGGCGGCAGCTTCAAGACCAATTCTCGACTTCACGGTTTTGTCGCCGTCACGGTTGTCGACTGAGGGCTTGATAAGCCAGACCTTCATATCACGTTCTTCGTAATTAAACTTAGTAATAAGAGCATTTGCCGTTTTTGACGAGCCCATCGCTCCGTACTTAAAATACAGTTTCGCCATTGAATTCTCCTTCACATAACATTTAAAGCTACGGCCAAAGTTCTCGATCAAGGTAGCATTTTATAGTGCTTTCAAGCCAATAATCAAATTCCGTTTCGGGACAGGCATCCTCATATTCCTTCATTTTCAGGTAAATATCACGGCCGTCGGAAACATCGTGCCAGATATCGGCAAAAACGTAATCGTATTCTTCCTTCGGCATCTCGTCTTCGGCATATTCGAAGGCATCGGCCCTGATCGTTCTTATTTTGTCTTTGTTCGGACATTGCGGCAGAATATAACGGTTGAACAGTTCTATTACCTCGGCACTTGAGTCAACTACCGTTACCGACGACACATCCGCTTTGTTCGAGGCGGAAAAGGCGAAATATCCGAGTCCCATTCCGTAAGTCAAGACCTTACCCGTTGCGTTTCGCACTGCGGGCTTTGTTGTAACCGTTTCATTGGGCATAAGCGTCATCCACTCTCTGCCGTTTTCAAGCACGGCGGGATACTTGAAGCTTTCCGTAAAAAAACCGATTTGCGGAATCATTCTGCCGTCCTTTGTCACCGTAAAATCGTTACAGACAAATGCCTCGCCGGGTTTTAACTCCATTGTTTTGAATTCCCATTTGCCGAGTTTGACTTCAGGAATAACGATATCTCTGTAGTAAGGGT
>CAZCSZ010000063.1:0-6356 GCA_964501305.1 uncultured Ruminococcus sp. | reverse complement strand
GTTCTTAAGTTCGTTGTCGGCAAGATTTTCGGCAGTTGTAAATAATGTATTTGCTCTGAGATATACAGGCGAAGGCGCCGACATTGAGGACAATATTCTTTCTGTTTGCCCGTAACCGAATTTTTCAGAGAAAAATTCACACAGTTCCATCGGAAAAGAATACTTGACGGAAAGGCTTTGAATTCTGCCTTTTGGCAAAGGATACACCTTGCCGTTCCTTATAAACTCACGAAGTAAAGCATTTACAAAGCCTTTTGAACGTTTGGGAGCGGCTTGAACCGTTGCAGACACTGCGGCATGGTCGGGTATTTTATCCGCAAAGAGAAGTTGATATATTCCGAGCCTCAGACACATGAGTGTTTCGGTATCCGTTTTTTCCGCAGGTACTTTGGAATACAGAGATATAATATAATCCGCCGTAACCGCTTTTTCGACTGTTCCGTAAACAAGTCTTGTGTAAAGTTTTCTGTCCTGTTCCGAAAAGGAATACTTTGAAAGAGCGGACGAAACTTCGAGGTTTGAATACTTTCCCTTGTTCTCAAGTGCCGTAAGCGAACGAACGACCGCCTGTCTTACGGTTACTTCTTCTTTAATCATCGTTTTTCCTTCCCGTAAGAATGTCGCCGACCGATAGTTTTCTGCCTCGTATAAGGTCAGCTCCGCCCATAGCGCCCTTACCTTCGGGTATAACAGTCAGCATTTTAACGCAACCGCCGTTACACGAAACCGTAAAACCTTCGCTGTCAAAGGATACAACCTCTCCTGCTGCAGAGCATTTCTCATCTGACAATGTGGAGGCTGTGATTTGAAGTGTCTGTCCGTTAGGCAAGTACGCCGTCGCCCTCGGAAACGGGCTGAGCGCACGTATCTTGTTATGGACTTCAACGGCACTCCTTTCAAAGTCGATTATTCTGTCCTCTTTCGTAATCTTGGCGGCATATGTCATAAGTGCACCGTCCTGTTTTGTTCTCGGCAAAGCGTTGCCGAAAGAAGCCTTAGTGACTGTTTTCAAAATCACATCGGCAGCCGCCTTGGCAAGTTTATCGTGAACCGAGAGGAAATCGTCATTCGGAAGAATTTCGACTTTCTCCGTGTATATTATATCCCCCGTATCAAGTCCTTCCTCCATATACATGGAGCACACGCCGGTCTCACTTTCACCGTTCATAATAGCTCTCTGTATCGGAGCCGCCCCTCTATACTTCGGCAAAAGCGAAGCATGAGCGTTTATACATCCGTATTTCGGATAATCCAATATATATTTCGGCAGTATTTTGCCGTAAGCCGCAACTATTATAATATCGGGTGAGATCATATCAAGGTTATTGAAAAAAGCACCGTCTTTAAGCGTTGTCGGCTGATACACGGGAATGCCTTTTTCCTCGGCATAAACTTTGACGGGAGGCGGTGCCATTTTGTGTCCTCTCCCCTTCGGCTTATCAGGTTGAGTTACAACACCGACAATTTCAAAATCGGTGTCGCAAAGTCCTTTAAGTATTTCAAGAGCATAATCGGGAGTGCCCATAAACAGTATTCTCAAAATCCTCACCTCCGTCGTCTTAAAAGTACCTTTTAAGACGCTTTAACCGTATAATTCGTCCATTTCTTTCTTTGAAAGCATTCTGGCACTGTCGATAAACAACTTGCCGTCAAGGTGGTCTAATTCGTGGCAGAACGCCCTCGCAAGAAGCCCCGTTCCCGTAACAGTGAATTCTTTTCCGTGCCTGTCTGTCGCCTTCACGGTCACTTTATAAGGCCTCTTTGTTATTCCCCACCTGTCGGGAACGGAAAGACATCCTTCAAGTTCCTCCTGTTCGCCTTCACTTTCAATTATTTCGGGATTTATAAGTTCGTAAAGCTTGCCCCTTTCAACCTCGACTAAGCAAATGCGCCGCAGTACCCCAACCTGGGGAGCGGCAAGTCCCGCCCCGTCGGCGTCATGGAGAGTTTCCTTCATATCGTCAAGGAGCGTAATAATTCTAGGTGTTATCTCGATTACGGGACGGCATACTTTCCTTAAAATGTCGTCTCCTTCTTTTACTATGTTAAGTTTTGCCATGCTATTATCCTTTCCACAATGAGGCGCTCACAGTGAAGCGGGATTGAAGTCCACACTCAAAGCAACTGCCTTCGATGCTGCCCTTCCGTATTCTATAAGTATTTCGGATGACATTTCCCGAAAGCGCCTTGTCAGTTTGCATTTTATAACAAGTCTCATACGGCAGACATTTTGGACTCTGTAAACGGGATTGTCGAAAGGCCCGAACGCCTGCAGTTTAATATCCGTATATTTTTCAATCAAGAGTTTTTTGAACAGTTCCGTGAGCTTTGTCGCCGATGCCGACAGCAGAGATTCATCGGAGCTTGAAAGAGTAAAGACCGCAAGGTCGCAAAACGGAGGAAACACGAGATTTTTTCTGAACCGTATTTCTTTGGAATAGAAGGACTTATAATCCTGAACTGCGGCATACCTTATAACGTCACTTTCGGGACATAAAGTCTGTATCACGGCAGTTCCCGTTTCTCCGCCTTTCCGTCCGGCTCTTCCTATAACCTGCGTTAGCATCGAAAAGGTACGTTCGGCTGCTCTGAAATCGTCAAGGTAAAGAGCGCTGTCGGCGCCGAGAACTCCAACCAAGGTAACTTTTGGAAAATCGTGTCCTTTGGTTACCATTTGAGTTCCCAAAAGTACATTTGTTTTTCCGTTTCGAAATGTATCGATTATTTCTTCATGCGAAAACTTGGTGCTTGTCGTATCTGCATCCATTCTCGAAACAAGCGCCGACGGAATAAGCTTTTTGATTTCCTTCTCCGCCATTTGCGTTCCGCATCCGCTGTACTTAAAATGTTCCTTGCCGCATGACGGGCATTTTTCGGGTACTCTTTCTTTATGCCCGCAATAATGACATATAAGATATCCCGAGTCCCGTCTCATTTTGGCCTCGTTTTCCAGCTCGCTGTCGCCTATCGTTCTGACTATATGGTATGTCATCGAAACCGAACAGTTCGGACACTTGATACTTTGCCCACATGACATGCATGCAACGGTGCTGTTGTATCCTCTGCGATTTAAGAATACTATTGCCTGTTTTTCACTTTCAATTGTCTCTTTGAGCATTGTAACAAGCTCAAGAGCCAACGGAGAGACATTGCCCGCGGCACTCTCACGGCGCATATCGCACACTTTGACAACAGGCAAAACCGCTCCGCCGTATCTTTTTGTAAGCTCAACCAGAGAATACTTTCCGCTTACTGCTTTATAGTATGTCGACAAAGATGGAGTTGCCGAAGCAAGAAGCATCATTGCATTTTCTTCTCCGCATCGAAAACTCGCCACATCGTGAGCGGAATACTTCGGATTGAAGTCCGATTTATAAGTATGCTCCTGTTCTTCATCGATTACAATAAGTCCTATATTCTTCAAAGGCGCGAGAACAGCACTTCTGGTGCCGATAACGACATCGGAGAGTCCGCTTTTTATTCTTCTCCACGCATCTAACCTCTCGCCGTTTGAAAGTCCCGAATGAAGAACGGATACACTGTCTCCGTAATATCCGCAGAAAACCGAAACCGTCTGCGGTGTCAGCGCTATTTCGGGCACAAGCATAATAACGCCCTTGCCGTCTGCTCTGACCCGGTCTATCATCTTTTTGATAACGCTCGTTTTTCCCGAACCCGTTACCCCGAAAAGAAGTGCAGCTTTCGGCCCCTCCGTTTCGTAAAGCGCCTCAAGTTTTTTGAAGGCCTCGTTCTGTTCGTCCGACAGGACAATCTTTTCCTCTTTATGCGGCACACCGTCGTATGGATTTCTGAAAACTCTTCTCTTTTCGGTTTTGACAACGCCTTTTTTCTCAAGAGCGGTTACCTGCGCTTTCTTACATCCCGTTTTGATGCTGAGCTCCTCGAAAGCCGCTTCGCCGCACTCGGTGAGAACATCCACTATGCTTCTTTGCATATCGCTTTTGAGCATTTCGATGCCGAAAGTACCGCACAGCGAAACGTACATTTCATATTTTCCCTTCGATACCGCGGCGTTCTCGCTCTTTCTTTTAACAAGCGAATTTCTCACAAGCGGAAGAAGGTATTTCGATGCATCTCTGCCGAAAGTTTTTCTTAAAGATGCCGTTGTCACCGAAGAACTGTTTTTAATGTAATCCAATATTTCAAGACTTTTGGCGGGAAGAGCGCATCCCGACAAATCCGCATCTGTATTGATTGCCTCAACCGTTTCACTCACTTTGGCAAGAGCCGCTGTCGGGACGGTGCTTTTAACCGCTTCGCCTACCGTACAGAGGGTGTGCCTCTTCAAAAAATCGCAAAGTGTGCGCTGTTCCTTATCCAAAACAGGTTCAAAGGAGAGAACCGACAGTACAGGCTTAATATTAGAAAACTCACTTTCGGGACTTATTTCCCACACAACGGCATTCATATGCCTGTTTGACACTCCGAACGGGACGGAAATAAGCGTTCCTTCGGAAATATACCCTTCAAGTTCTTCCGGAATGAAATAGTCGTACAGCTTATCGGCAGAATATGCGATATCAAGAATATAAACACGTGCTACTTCTTTGCACGCCTCAACTGTTTTCATCGTACGCACTCCTTCCCTTCCGTTTTGACCTGAAACGCCGTTATAAAGCAATCCGACGCAGAAAAGGCCGTTTATCCCGTCGATTTCCGCGTTGTTTGCGAGTATTTATTCTTCGCCTTCCTCGGCTATAACGTAACGTCCGTCATGAAGTCTGTTAACGGCATTTTTGACTGCTTTTTCGTCTCTGAATTCGGGTCTTATCATTGCCGCCAAGGGCTTATCCACTTCTTTTTTGCTGATTTTAAGCTCAGCGAATTCACGTTGCTTTACGTATTCGTCTGTTATCATTCTTGCGCACTTTGCAGTCGCTATTACAAGAGTGTACTTGTTGAACTTGCCTTTTGAAAGTTCGTTTATCGAGGGTTCTACCATAATAATCTCCTTACCGGGATTTCTCCCTTATATGTTTATTTTGAATTATACTATATCGGCACAGCCTGTATTTCTTTATTCGAAAAAGCCGGCGACGAATTCTTTCTGTCTTGATGATTTCAAGTGTTCTGTCTTAATTACGGAAACGAAATTCTCGGCGCATTCATCGGCTCTGTCGTTTCCGTTTATCAAAACATAATCGTAAATCGGCAAAAAACCGAGTTCTTCCCGTGCCCGAAGTAGCCTTTTTTCAATGACTTCTTCGCTTTCCGTTCCTCTCCCGCGAAGTCTCTTTTCAAGAGTATCTCTGTCCGGTGGGAGAAGCATTATGCAAATAGCCTCGGGCATTTTCCGCTTGATTTGTGTCGCTCCTTCGACTTCGATATCGAGAATAAGGTCGCGTCCGTTTGAAAGAACACCTTCAACTTCACTTTTAAGTGTTCCGTAATAATTGCCGCAATACTCGGTAAATTCAAGGACTTCTTCGTTTTTGATTTTACTCAAAAACTCATCTTTTGTAACATAATGATAATGAACGTCTCTTATCTCGCCTATTCTCGGCTCCCTTGTGGTTGCCGAAACCGAAAACCCGATTTCGGGAATTCTTTCGCGTACTTTGGATACGACAGTTCCCTTTCCGCTTCCGGCAGGCCCCGAAACGATAAACAGAAGTCCTTTTTCAGCTATCGGTTTCATCGTCCCTATCCTCCGTTTTTGCCAATCTCTCCGCCAACTTTTCGGGTTCAACGGAAGACAAAACAACATGATAACTGTCGGTAATAATCACCGTGCGGGTCTTTTTGCCACCTGAACAGTCTATTGTCTTTCCGCTGTCTTTTGAATCCTGTACAAGCCTTTTTGCGGGTGCGGAATCAAACCCGACAAAAGCCACTATTCTGTCGGCGTTCACCATGTTATTAAAACCGACGTTAATAAATCTCATCTGTGCCTCACTCTACGTTCTGTATCTGTTCTCTTATTTTTTCAAGCTCAGCTTTGATATCGACAACTAAATGGGCAATGTCCGCATCCGCCGATTTCGAACCGATTGTATTTGTTTCTCTGTTCATTTCCTGAATCAGAAAATCTAGCTTTCTTCCCGCAGGTTCCGGTGTTGAAACAATCTCCTTCATGACTTTAAAATGACTGTCAAGTCGCACAAGTTCTTCGTCGATTGCCGCCTTATCGGCAAATATTGCGGTTTCAGTCAGTATTCTCTGTTCGGCAATATCAATGTTAAAATCCGATAGGTATTTTTTAATTCGCTCTTCGAGTTTGTCCTTGTATCCGGTAATATTCCTGTCGGAAATGTCGGCGATTTTTGCCGTTATTTCCTTAATGCCCTCAACTTTCTTCATAATATCGGTTTCAAGATTATGCCCTTCAGCCTCCC
>CAZCSZ010000062.1:0-6436 GCA_964501305.1 uncultured Ruminococcus sp. | reverse complement strand
CAACTACGGCATGATAGCCATAGGTTTCGGTATTCTGTTTATCGGACTTATAGATATGACGGATGCAATGAAGCCCCTCGGAGACTCCGAGGCGTTCAAATCGCTTATAGTCAAATTCTCGTCCAATCCCTTTATAGGGCTACTGATAGGTATCGCAATTACGGCTGTAATTCAGTCGTCCTCGGCGTCAGTCGGTGTTCTGCAATCTCTTGCTCTGACGGGAGCCATTAACTTTAATTTCGCATACACGTACATAATCGGCGCAGCGATAGGAACCTGCGTCACCACTGCGATAGTATGCAGCATCGGAGCAAAAGAGGATGCAAGACGTGTCGGCGTAATACATATAATTTTCAACATTATAGGCGGCGGACTGTTTATGGCGGTGATGGAAATTGTCCGTGAGCTTGGAGGTTTTCCCGACCTTTGGGGAAAGATCATCACAAGCGGAAATATTGCGGACTTCCAAACGGTATTCAAGCTTGTGACGGCAATCTTGCTTCTTCCTTTTACCCCAATGCTCATCAAACTGTCGAAAATTATCATCAAGAATCCTGCAGTCGACGAGTCCGAGGCTGATATTGCCGACAACTTAAAAGAACTTAATCAAAACCTGTTCTTAACCCCGACGCTCGCCCTTGATGCGGTAAGACATCTTCTTTGCCACATGAGTGAGCTTGCGCTGAAAAACTACAACAGTGCAGTAGCTCTTCTTTCCGATTTCGACTCGACAAAACTCGCAAAAATCGCATCGAGAGAAGCACTTCTCGACAGAATGGCGGATGCGACAAACAATTATCTTATAACTCTTTCTCCCAAAATTGAAACCGAGCGTGACAACAAGGCAGTAAGTTATATGCTTCAGTCTCTAACCGAATTTGAGCGTGTCGGAGATTTGGCTCAGAATATAGCCGACAATGCACGGAAAATGGCAGATGAAAGCATAGTGTTCTCAACGGGAGCAATGAACGAACTCTCCGTTATGACCGATGCCGTAAGAGATGCAATAGAACTGTCAAACAAAGCGTTCTGCAACACCGATTTTGACGCAGCGGAAAAGGTTGAACCGCTCGAAGAGGTCATTGACGACCTAAACGAAATTTTGAGAAGCCGTCACGTAGAAAGACTTAAGGCAGGCAAGTGCTCGGTTAACGTCGGTCTTTATTTCTTCGACATTCTCATTCATCTTGAGAGACTCGGAGACCAGTGCTCCGATGTTGCGGTTTGCGTTCTCGGTTTAAAAGACAGCGATATCCTCGGAAATGAACACGAATATATAAGAAACATTCACAAATCGCACGGTGCCGAGTACGAAAACGAATTCAAAAGAAACTCCGACCTCTATATCGGAAAGCTCAAAAAGCTTTTCTCGGCAGACGACCAAAGCGTATCTGTTGCGGAATAAGCGCAAAAGAGGCTGCTCTTTCGGAGCTTGCACTCACCGTCAAAATACGAAAATCAAACAATCCCCGCTTTCGGCGGGGATTGTTTGATTTGTATAATGGTCTTTCGAGTGTTTTATTTTACATCATCGGGCTTTTCGCATGCGGGAAGATCAACCTCTCCGAGCGTTTTGAGCTTAAAGCCGTTGGCCTTGTATTCTTCATAGTCGAAAGCTTCGAGCTCATCGTATGCGAGCTTGTGGAATTCATAGAAGTTAGGCCACCACTCGTATCCGTCTCCGAGATTGTGTTCAAGGAACAAATCGGCCATTTCGATTCCGAGATTATGTCCTATCCAATGTCCTCCCATAGCCATAACATTGCAGTTGTTGCCTGTTATGCAACGCAAAGCAGCATGAGGGCTTTCGACCACTGCCGAGTGAACGTGCGGACATTTGCTTGCCGCTATGTGAATGCCCATTCCGGTTCCGCAGAAAATCAAAGCTCTTTCGAACTCGCCTTCGGCTATCAATGAGCCGACACGAAGTCCTATACGGTGGAACATTTCGGGGTTTTCCTCGTCAACTGTTTTAACGCCGACATCTGTTACGGTCCATCCTTTTTTCTCGAGGTGTTCCACAATTGCGTTTTTGAGGGCAACGCCCGCAAAATCAGCCGCAACGAGAACTTGCTTGTCTTTAACGGTTTTCATGTTTCTCTCCTTGTTAATTATATATTGTCTTTGATTGAATCTCGAACAAACTGCGCTTCATTTGCTCTTCCGACGGTTTGAAAACATCCACGCACCGATTCCTTCGCTTGAGCATGCACGGTCCCAACTCCAGTGATTAACTCCGGGGAATTCGGTGTATACGATATCGCATCCAACAGCCTTGAGTGCCGATGCCATCTCTCTTGTTCCTTCAACGGGTACCGAGTCATCAAGGTCGCCGTGGAATGTTCTTATTGGAATGTCCTTTAAAAGAGAGGCTTTCGTCGGATCCCCGCCGCCGCAAATCGGCATTGCCGCCGCAAAAATATCATTGTGGCGCATAATAAGATCCCATGTCGCAAATCCGCCCATTGAAATACCCATAACATAAACTCTGTCACGGTCTGCCTTCGTTTCGCTCAATACTTTTTCAAGTATCCTGAGAACTACTTTGTTCTCCCACGATTCGGGAACTTCATCAACGCTGTAACTGACCTTGTTCCACGGCGTCATGACCCATTGTTCGTCGCAGGGACATTGAGGAAGTATGTAAATCGCATCACGTACTTCTTCGTTTGAACGGACAAAAACCTCGATTGCCGCTCTCAAAGGAAGTTCATTGTCGGTGCCGCGTTCTCCCGCACCGTGCATAAACAGAACAATCGGTTTGTTTTCCGTGCCGCTTTCAGGTAAATGCAATCTGTACGGAATAGTACCGAGATCGCACATATATGTTTCTCTTGAAAACTCGCCGAGAAAATCTTCAATAGGATATCTTTCCATAATAAATCCTGCCTTTTTCATTGTATACTTCAGTATATCACACATTGGAGAGGTATTGCAATACACCAAGGCAATTTTTTCGATTTTTCGGTATACTTTTCTGACTTGGCGGAAAAAGCACACAAAAATTGCAGACGCTGTAACTATATCTTGAAAAAGCGGAACATACATCCACTATATTTTG
This sequence comes from uncultured Ruminococcus sp., assembly GCA_964501305.1. Lineage (GTDB taxonomy): Bacteria > Bacillota > Clostridia > Oscillospirales > CAG-272 > RUG14199. The sequence goes on along the minus strand of CAZCSZ010000062.1, from coordinate 3,375 downwards.
AACATCAAAAAAAATCACGTCAAAATTGACCGAAATACTTGCATTTTCAATCAATATATGATACAATAACAGAGCGTAACTGTTTAGTTTATATTCAATCACATATATATTTCGGAGGAAAACAATGTCTACACCTACACTTATTTTCGGCATAGTACTTATAGTTGCCGCAGTATTTCTTGTAATAGCGGTTCTTATGCAGCAGGGAAAATCCCACAACCTTTCGGGCACAATAGCAGGCGGAGCCGAAACTTTCTTCGGAAAGTCAAAGGGCCAGAGTGTGAACAAGAAACTCAATACGCTTACAACTGTAGTAGCAATAGTATTTGTTCTCATCGTTCTCGGTTTTTACGTAACACAGACACCGAGCGACTATGCATCGCTTTCCGACTATTTCAAGGGCAACAAAATCGAGCAGCCCGCAGACAGCTCAGCTGACACAGCCGCAGATTCATCATCTGACACGACAGCAGATACAGCAGACACGACAGCTGACACAACAGCTGAGGGCTGAGAGCCGAAAATACGCATAGCAGCCGCTTTGGAATTTCCGAGGCGGTTTTTTGCTGAAAGGAGACAATATGATTAAAGCCGTAATATTCGATTTGGACGGAACCCTTGCCGACACCCTTGATGACCTCACGACTGCAATGAACGGCATGCTTGCCGACCTTGGATATCCATTGCGTACAAGAGAAGAACTTCACGGTTTTATAAACCGCGGGGTAAGATATTTTGTCGGCATGTCGCTTCCGAACGGGCTTGTCGACACATGGGAGTGCGAAACGGTTGACAGAGCGATTGAACTTTACAAAATGCATTACGCCGAGTGTTATGCCGATAAAACGCACGCCTACGAAGGTTTGCCGTCGGAAATCGCAAAATTGAAAGCGAAAGGATACCGATTGGGCATTTTGTCCAACAAACTCGAAGAGTTTGTCAAAGTAACGGCAGATAAACTCTATCCGGGTGTTTTTTTGTCCGTTCACGGACAGACAAATCTGCCCGAAAAGCCCGACCCTACCATGGCATACAAAGTAGCAAATGAGCTTGGCGTTTTGCCCGAAGAATGTGTTTTTGTCGGAGACTCCGATATCGATATGAAAACGGGGATTAATGCGGGAATGACCCCTGTCGGCATTTCATGGGGATACAGGAGCCGCGAATGCCTTGAATGTGCGGGAGCCGAAATAATCGCCGATACTCCGTCTGAGTTAACAAATATAATCTGTGAGTTGTCGGCGCACCGAAAAACGGAGAAATAATATGACTGTATTATATTATGCCGATACCGATTTCCTCTGCGATACCAACGTATTCAATAAGCTGTATAAAGAAGCAAATCCCGAAAGAAGGAGCAAAATCAATGCGCTGAAACGGCCCGAGGACAAAAAGCTGTCACTCGGAGTCGAAGCTTTGCTGAAATATGCCTTTGAAAGAAACGGATTCGACTACAGTAAAACGTTGTTCTCACGTGATGCAAACGGAAAACCGTATGCCGTCAACCGTGATATTTTTTTCTCGCTTTCTCACAGCAAAAACCGTGTTGCGTGCGCTCTTTCAAACGGCAATATCGGATGCGACGCCGAATTCATCGGAAAATGCGACTTCCGTCTTGCGAAACGTTTCTATTCCGATTTGGAATACAGTCGCATTTCATCCTTAAAAACAGAAGAAGAACGAACTTTGGAATTCTATAAAATTTGGACTGCCAAAGAAAGCTATTTAAAAGCCATCGGCACGGGAATGAGGGTTCCTTTTAACTCTTTCTGTGTCCCACACAATAGCGAAACACCGATTTCGTCTGCCGACGGCGGCAACTATTATATATACAACCGCATTGTAAACGGATACAGCATGTCGGTGTGCTCGGTTTTCAGCATATCACCTTCTTTTGAATATGTAAGCTTCGACTGAAAAAGCGAAGACAACCCCAAAAGTTTGCCTTCGCTTTTATATTTACTTAAAAAACACCGTATTATTCGTTCTTGCAGATTCAAATGAAGCTTCGATAACCTTCATCACCACTCGCATTTGGTCGTGTGTAACAATAAGGTCTGCTTTTTTGTCGATTGTATCGCAGAAGTTGCGGTAAAAATCGTGGACTTCGACATTGTCCTTCTGAACTGTGTAATTTTCGATCGTTCGCTGACTCCTCGGCGCCATTGTCTTGGAAAGACCCGATGCCGTTTTTGTGGGTTTGATATCGTGGTCACTCCACTGTGTACAACGCACTATTTCAACAGGAGCTCCCCAATCTCTGACAATTGCTGTTCCCTCTGTTCCTCTCATATACATGAGCGGGAGAGATATGAAGTTGTACGTGTTTATTTCAACTCGGCAACGTATGCCACTCTTCAAATAGATATCGATAAAGCACCCGTCGTCTACCTCTATTCCCGTGAGCATATCAAAATAGCAAGAAACACGATCAACATCGTAGCCGTTCATCCAAAGCATTTGGTCTATCATGTGAACACCCCAGTCATAAAGCATTCCGCCGCCTTGAGCTGCATGCTTTCTCCAATCTCCCGGAACGCCGTATGAACCGTGAACTCTCGTTTCAACACTGATTATATCGCCGATATCGCCGGATGCCGCAATTCTCTTCATTGTAACATAATAATCGTCCCAACGGCGGTTCTGATGAACGCAAAATACCTTGTTGTTTCTGTCCGAAGCGGCAAACATCCTCTCAAGGCTTTCACAAGACATTGTGACAGGCTTTTCGCAAATAACGTTTTTGCCTGCATCAAGAGCCTTGACTGTATATTCCTCGTGAAGGTCGTTCGGAAGAGCTATGACCACAATCTCAACTTCTCTGTCGGAAAGCAACTCCTCAAGTGAAGAGTAAACGTTAATGCCGTACATTCTCGCAAGATCCTGCTTTTCCGGATTGATATCGTATATGCCCGCGCACGTAACCACATCGCTCTTGGGCGCTTTTGAACCGTAATATGAAAGGCCCTCCATGTGAGCGACATGCCACTGTCCCATGCCGCCGTAGCCTATTACTGCTGCTTTCTTCATGCCTTATAACCTCCTGCTCTCGCAGAATATAATTAAAAACGGTTAATGCCGTTTTGATACCTCTCTATTATAACAAAAAGAAATATAAAGTCAATCCTTAATCAAAAAATATTATAAAAAAAGATGAATTATCTTCACAGCGTCCCTCGTACATCATTCCATCTGTGCGTAGCTTTGCCCCTGCGTCATTGCGGGAATTCGCTCCGCCCCCCCTTTTGGGGGCTGTGCCTCGCGCTCCAACTGTACGGGCGTGATGAAACCACGAAAAAAGCGCAGCGTTGAAGCTGCGCTTTTTTGCGATGCGGGTTATTTAATACCTGCAACTGCCTTACGGAGAAGGAGAAT
>CAZCSZ010000061.1:0-6485 GCA_964501305.1 uncultured Ruminococcus sp. | reverse complement strand
GCGCATTAATATCCTGAAGTCTTTCATCTTCTTTCTTTGCCGCTATACGGCCTTTTACAGCCTGCACTGCCGCAACGATAAAAGCGAGTGTCAGAAATGCGCCCGCAGGCATAACAAATATCGTGACAGGCGGGAATTTTGTTCCTAAAAGAGCAATACCGCCGCTTCCGTCCTGAGATGCAAAGACTTTACCTGTTCCGAGCAGTTCTCTCATGAAACCGATAACCGTGAGAGCAAGAGTAAATCCCCCACCCATTGCCAAACCGTCAAGCATAGCTTCTAGAGGCGGATTTTTCGATGCAAACGACTCGGCTCTTGCGAGAATAATACAGTTTACGACTATAAGCGGAATAAACAGCCCCAACGAGTCGGATATCGCGGGAAAATATGCCTTCAAAATCAGTTCAATCGCCGTCACGAAGCCGGATATAACAACAATATATGCGGCAATTCTGACCTGCGAAGGTATTATTTTTCTCAAAAGAGAAATAAACAGATTTGAAAACGTAAGAACAACAATTACGGCAACACCCATACCGAGAGCATTAACAACCGATGTCGTAACGGCAAGTGTTGGGCACATTCCGATTAGCTGGATAAGTGTCGGATTGTTTGTGATTAAACCGTTCTTGAGTATTTCGGTAAACTTTGATTTTTTCATATTTCAACCTCCTTACTCCGTCTCGGCCGTATCCGTGTCGGTTGTTTCCTTTTCAAGGAAACTGCCGACATCCTGCCTTGTAGCAGTGTATGAATTATCACTGCTGTAATATCTGTAATTCTGCTCTGTCCCTACCGCATCGAGGCTTATATGAGTTTCCTCGGGCATACCGACGTTTCCGTCGTACTGAGTGTCGTACGTTTTCTCTGTTGTATCAGGCACTGAACTCTCGGCTGTATTTGATGAAATATCGCTTGTGCTCTCGCTGTCTTCCTCTTCGTTGTCACTTGTATTCAATGTAAGACCGAGCTTTTTCGACAGAGAGTCAATATCAACGGGACAGTTAAGTGCCGCATCTACTCCTGCGGTTACAGCCTTTGAACTGACAGTCGCACCTGAAACGGCATCGATATTGTCTCCGACAGCAAGTGGAGAACTTTTGCCTGTAAACGAGTCGAGAAACGACGGGCTTTGTGTCTTGCTTCCGAGACCCGCTGTCTCGTTCATAGATATGACCTTTACAGCCTTAATTGTCCTGTCGGGTGTAATTCCGACCATAAGACTTATATCTCCGACATACCCCGTCGTAACGGTCGAAACGCAATATCCGCCGACAGAACCGTTCTTACACGCAACAAACAAACTGTCATCACCCTCGACAGCCACAACTTCGTCGGCATCGGGAAATATTTCGTATGCAGCAGAAACTTTGGCTTTCTCCTCACGCTTTGCAATAGCATCCTCAGTGAGAAAATTCACAAAGCCCAACATTAGGGCAACAGTCGCACAAACGGCAGTCAGCACTCCCGTTATTCTGAGATAATACCTTGCATCTCCCGTAATCTGTTCGGCATTGGCATTGAAAACGCCGTCATGAAATGAATTGGATGATGTATTGGATAGCTTATTGCCGTCTTTGACCTGTCTGTTTGAATTCTTACTCTTTCCGCTTTCAAGCGAAAAGCCGTATCCGCTGTTCACTTTGAAAGGAGTGCGCTTTTTCTTATTCTTTGACATTTGCTTTTCCTCCGAAACGTTTCGGTAAAGTCAGTCTGTCTATATACCAAACCAAAAGATTCATAATCAAAATGGCAAACGAAGCGCCTTCGCTGTAAGCACCGAAATGACGTATCAGCATTGTTATAATTCCGCATCCCGCACCGAAAATCAACTTTCCCGCCGATGTTATAGGTGACGTTGTATAATCCGTAGCCATAAACAAAGCGCAGATTATAACTCCTCCCGACAGAATCTCGGTAAGTATGCTGACCGCAACTCCTCCTTCAACACGCGGAAACAGCACGGCAATTGCGGCAACTGTGCCTATAAACGAAACGGGTATATGCCATGTTATAACACGTCTTGCAAGAAGATAAATACCACCGACCGTCAAAAGCAGCGCCGAAATCTCGCCTATACATCCGCCAACATTTCCGATAAATAAATCAAACAGAGAAAAATCCGCTTCAACACCCGTTTTAATCTGTGTAAGAGGTGTTGCACTAGCGACTATATCAGCACTATCCGATATAATGCCCGCTCTGTTGCCCGCATCGGGAAAAACATTCATCTGCGACGGCCATGCAAAAAGGAATACTCTCGCCGCAAGAGCGGGATTTACGATATTCTTGCCTATTCCGCCGAAAAGCCCTTTTACGACAACAACGGCAAAAAACGCACCGACGACCGGCATCCAATACGGAACAGCAGAGGATAAATTCATCGCAAGCAAAAGCCCCGTTACAACCGCCGATAAATCGCCGACGGTATTCTTTCTGCCCATAATGAGCGCAAACAAATACTCAAAAACCACCGCTGATGCAACCGAAATCGCCCCTATTGTAAGCGCTCTTAATCCGAAGACGAAAACGCCCCACACAAAAGCAGGTAAAAGCGCAATAACAACATCAAGCATTACAGACGTTGTACTGTCGGTACTCCTAATATGCGGCGCCGGCGATACTGTCAGATAATCCGGATAATCATAGCGTTTTCCCTTTGATATTCGCTTGTTCATCGCCTCATTTTCAGCATTTTTGAAGGCATTTACCGATAAATCGGCTTCGTTTTCGGTTTCGACATCTTTCTTTATATCAATATCATCATTAGCCAAAGCTTTATCTCCTTTCAGAAACAGCTTTAATTCACTTTTTGTTCTTCAACTCGCTCTTCGCGATTTTGATATACTGTACAAGAGGTATCCTTGCAGGGCAAACGTAAGCACAGGAACCGCATTCAACACAGTCAAGAGCACCGTAAAAATCAGCCTCATCCATGTTGTTGTGTTTGACACCGTTTGCAATAAAGCAAGGCATAAGCCTTGACGGGCACGCACGAACACATCTGCCGCATCTTATGCAAGCAGTCTCATCGTATTCCGTATCTTCCTCATCAATACTGAAAAGGATAATGCCGGAAGTGGTTTTCGTAACAGGTGCATCGGCAGTATACATTGCATTACCCATCATAGGCCCACCGTTTATAACCGAGTACACCGGACGGTAAAGCCCACCGCAGAAATCAACAAGTTCACGAACGGTAGTGCCTATCGGAGCAAGGACATTTGAAGGAAAAGAAACGCCCGACCCCGTCACCGTAACTATCCTGTATACGGACGGCAGCCCGCTCGCAAAAGCAGTATATACAGCCGACACACTCTCGGCGTTAAACAGAACGCATCCCATGTCGCTTGGGAGCTTTCCCCGTCCCATTTCCTGCTTTGTCAGTGCATAAATTATTCTTCTTTCGTCTCCCTGCGGGTACTTTGTTTTCATAACGGCAACGCTCATCATGTCGCTGTCCGAAGTTGCCTCGCGAAGTTTCCTGATTGCAAGCGGTTTATTATCTTCCACGGCAAAGACGGCATTGTGTACACCGAGAGCCTTCATCAGTATTTTTGTGCCGCCTACAATTTCGTTCGGTCTTTCAACCATAAGTCTATAGTTTGAGGTTAGATAAGGTTCACACTCAGCACAGTTTATGATAACGGTCGTTGCCTTTCCGACTGACGATTTGAGCTTCTCATAAGTGGGAAACCCCGCTCCGCCCATTCCGACAATACCGGCTCTTTTGATTACGTCGATAATATCTTCGGTGGTTGCATCGGCAAGCTTTTTGGAAAAACTTTTGACATTGGGGCTGACTTCATATTTAAAATCGTTTTCGATAACGGCGTGTTCAATCGATATGCCGCTCGGAGATGTTATAGTCTGAATTCCGATGACTTTTCCCGAAACAGAGCTGTGAACGGGTGCGCCGAGTGCCCCTGCGGGAACAGTTCCAATAATCTGTCCGACAAGAACGCTGTCTCCTTTTTTAACCGAAAGAGTACACGGAGCACCTATGTGCTGACTCATCGGAATATACAGTATTTTCGGTTTTTTGAACACTCTAACCCGACAATCGGCTGTGATTTTGTTGCCGTTCGGATGAATTCCGCCCTTAAAAGTGTATTTCATATAAAGCCCTCTCATACAGGTTATTCCCGACAAATATCAATACTATTATACGCATTATATTATAATATTACAGCCGACAAAAATCAATAGTTTTATCACGAAAAAAGGCAGAAAAGCTTGTGAGCTGTCTGCCTCTATAGTATTATTAACCGTTTTGTCCGTCGAGCAGCATAAGCTCGTTATAAATACTGTTCATCGGAATAATTTCAGCTCCGTCGATTTTAATATCGGCCGTTTTGCCCCTTTTCGGCAAAGCTATTTTCGTAAATCCGAGTCTGTATGCCTCGGCAGCACGTTGTTTAGATGCCGAAACCGCACGAAGCTCTCCGGACAGTCCGATTTCTCCCATTACAATCAAGTCCTTCGGGACGGGTACATTTTTAACGCAAGACATAATGGCAAGAGCCACTGCGGCATCGACAGCCGGTTCGTCAATTCGCAATCCTCCTATAACATTAAGATACACATCGCATGAAGATAGTTTCATACCGAGCCTCTTTTCAAGCACGGCAAGAAGCAGACAAAGCCTGTTGTAATCAAGCCCGTCGACAGTTCTTTTTGGGGACGGATAAACACTTTGAACAACGAGAGCCTGTACCTCGGCTATAATAGGACGGGTACCTTCCATAACGCAAACGGCGCAGCTGCCGGAAACTCCGTCGGGTCTTCCGGAAAGAAGCATTTCGGAGGGGTTAGCGACTTCGCATAACCCGCAATCTGTCATTTCAAATACACCGATTTCGTTGGTCGAACCGTACCTGTTCTTAATCCCGCGAATTATTCGGTGACTTTGAGAACGCTCACCTTCAAAATACAGCACGGCATCAACCATATGTTCGAGTACTTTCGGACCCGCAATTCCCCCTTCTTTGTTGACATGACCGACGAGAATAACTGATACGCCGTCTCGCTTTGCCCTGTTCATTATAAGCGAAGCGCTCTCGCGAACTTGCGAAACGCTCCCCGCAACGCCGGATGATCGTTCAGAACTCATGGTTTGTATAGAATCGATAATAAGAACTTCGGGCGATATTGAATCGTATTCCGACAGAACGGTGTCAACATCGGTGTCGGTTAGAATATAAAGTTTTTCAGGCGAAACTCCAAGCCTGTCCGCTCTTATACGAAGCTGTCCTTTTGACTCCTCACCCGAAACATAAAGCACACGTGTTCTGTCGGCAAGCTTTCCGCAAAGTTGCATAAGAAGCGTCGATTTTCCTATACCGGGTTCGCCCGCCAACAGTACAACGCTCCCTGTAACAAGCCCACCGCCGAGAACCCGATCAAGCTCGCCAATACCGGTATGACGCCTGTCGCATTCGGTTCGTTCCGTGTCCTCAAAAGGCACTGCATGTTCCCTCTCCACCGAACCCCCGAGCGACATTGAGCTTTCTTTTCGGAAAGTTTCCTCTTCAAATGAATTCCAACTGCCGCATTCGGGACATCTGCCGAGCCATTTCGGGGTCTGATAGTCACATTCGGAGCATACGAATACTTTTTTGGGTGCTTTCACTTTCAATCACCGACCTTTGTTGTCTGTTACTGTTGAAAGTATAGCATATGACAGGCCGAAAATCAAGTGTCAAACTCCGTTGAATAGGCAAAAATTCCCGATGCCATTATTGCGGCAGCATCAAGTTTGCCTTCATCGGACGTCAATCTTTCAAGGTCTTTTTCGTTTGAGATAAATCCGCATTCCACAAGAATTGCGGGACAGCTTGCATGAGAAAGAACAAATATCGAGCTCTTCCCTTTTTTAATTGGTCTTTTTCCGTCTTCGCCGAGTACTTCGATGCTTTTATTTCTGACGGCGTCGGCAAGGGCTTCACTCCGTTCAATCTTGTCGGCATAGTAAATCTGCATACCACGGCAGTTGGAATCCGGAAATTTGTTTATATGTATCCCGACATAAATATCGGCATTTTCTTCTCTTGTAAATCTCACTCGGTTCTTTAAATCATAAACCTTCTTTTTACCCGTATAATCATTTAAATCTCCATATAAATCATACAGCATCCTGTCATCGTCTCGCATAAGACGTGTTTCAATTCCGAGAAGTGAGCACAAGCCCGACACCCTCTTTGCTATATCAAGGTTAATATCCTTTTCCAGAACAATTCCGTTGCAACAGCCCCCATCCTCGCCGCCGTGTCCCGCATCTATGACGGCGACAAATGTCTTTCCCGAAGTATTTGATGCAACACGTGCCGCATTTTCCGCCTCGACAAGTTTCATTCCGAACTTAACGGCAACACCCGATGCGGCACTGAACAGCACCACAAATAGTATTAGTCCTATCATAAAAGCCGTAACACCGACTGATTTTTTTCTTTTATCCACCGTGACAAAATCCTCCGCATATATAT
>CAZCSZ010000060.1:0-6788 GCA_964501305.1 uncultured Ruminococcus sp. | reverse complement strand
TTTCTATGCGGTATATACTTTCCTTGAAGACTTCATAGGCTGGAGATTTTTGTTTGACAACGTCACATATCTCTATGAAGCGGATAATATTAATGTTGATGAAGGATATGACAACATTGAAGTTCCCGTACTTGAATACAGAACGGCAAGTCAGTCCGGTATTACTCAGGAAAACTTCGTTCAGCTCAAGAGTAACGCAAGTGACGGTGCTGTTTACTGCTCACCATTTGACAGATACGGCGGAGCGCACGGAACTCTTTGGGAACATGCTCACTCCTATGCCGCTTTCGTATATCCGTTTGAGGAGACCAACAAGAACATTCCGTCCGAAGCATGGCTGACGCAGCCCTGTCTTACAAGTGAGGATACGTTCGAAGGAGCGATAAGCTACCTTTCACAACTTCTCGAAAACAGAATTAATTCATGGGGACGTGTTCTCGGTTCCGACTTTGACATGATTTCATGCTCTCCCAACGACAATACCGACTTCTGCAAGTGCACGGAGTGCAAGGCTATTTATGATATCGAAGGAAGTATTGCGGGTACGGTATTCAGATTTTCCAACCGTGTTTGCGAAGACCTTCTTCCCGGATATCCGGGACTTAAGGTCTACACCGTAGCTTATTGGGATGCGAGAAATCCTCCGAAGATGACAAGGCCGAGCGATGATATCGTTGTATGCTTCTGTATCGGCGGATGTAACAATCATACATATGACAACGTTCAGGAATGTATCGATTGCGGCGGTAACCCGAGACTTCAGAGCCCTTCGGGAGAGAACCAGAATAACAACGAAGAGATGAGATATCTCAAACAGTGGGCTGAACTTACAAATAACCTTTGGATATGGTACTACAGCGCAAACTTCGGATACCATGCAGCTCCCGCACCTAACCTTTTCAACATTTACAATGACTTCAAATACCTTGCGGCAATCGGTGTTACGGGTATTTACAGCGAAGGCTCAAACTCAGGCAAGTATTCATTTGAATTCCTTCGCGGTTATATGGCATCTAAGATGATGTGGGACCCCTTCATGAGTGAAGAAGAGTTCAATGCACTGTTTAACGAGTACCTTATGATTTACTACGGCAAAGGCTGGGAGAATATAAGAGAGTATATCGAAATGACAGATTACTGTTCCGACCTCCAAGGCTGTTGGACGAACAACTTCGACCGTCCGTGGAATATGTACAATAAGGAATATTTCAGGGACAATTACGAAACCATGCATCAGCTCTTTGCCGCAGCATACGAAGCAGCTGAAACCGAAGCTCAGAAAATCAGAGTTGAGAGAACTTCTCTCCACTGTGAATTCCTCGGACTTTCCGCAACATATGAACGGGATTATGTAAACGGTTCCACTGAAGCAAAAGCCGAATATACGGCGCGTTATAAAAAGATGTATGATCTTTACAACCATTACGATATGGAAATCGGCCCGTTCTCCGATGAACACGGTTGTCAGAACTACCCGAAGAATGCCAACGACGTACGTGACCCCGTTACGTGGATTATCGATGACTTCACGGGACAATGGGAATGGGACCCCAAATCCAACCGTTACATTTAATATTCAATCGGTGCGGCAGTTTGCCGCACCGATTTTTACGACGAACAATAACGGTTGAAAAAAAAGCTTTGCGTGTGCTAATATAAATGTAACTTACAACACGGGAGTAAACGATGAAAAAGATTATTTCATTTCTGCTTATTTTATGTATGCTCATTTCAATGCTGCCTGTGTTTTCGACGGCGACGGCTGGACTTAAATAAGAGAATATCTTGATATGCAAACGGAAGCGGGCGATTTGAACGGATGCTGGACAAACAACTTCGACAGGCCGTGGAATATGTACAATCAGGATTACATTCTCGAAAATTACGGTTACATGGACAGCTTGTTTGAAAAGGCGTATGCCTTAGCGAAAACAGGCAGTGAAAGAAATCATATTGAACTGACCCGTATGCATGTTGATTTCCTCGGACTTTCCGCAACATTCGAACGTGATTATACAAACGGCGATGAGGCGTCAAAGGCTCTTTACGCTCAAAAACACGCACGCCTTTACAATACGATTGTAAATAATAATGTCAACGTTACGGCGCTCGGTCTTAACGGCAGAGGATGCGAAGTATTCCCGACTTCGGAAAGCAATATAAGATGTCCTATGAATTGGATATTCGAAGGCTTCACGGGATATTGGGTATACAGAAACGGCGGATGGGTTTAATGCCCGCAAATCAAAGGACTTCGTTTTAAGGGTTTGAATTAAACAGCAAATTCGGGTTCACGAATGCAATTAATATAGGGATTGGACGGCGTTCCAAGCCCTTTCTCGGCTTTAAAGATGAGGGAACTGCAAATTATACTTTGAATATTTCTGTCGCTTTCAGGGGCTGTGCCGTGCCTCAAAGAGTGTATCCCGTACCGGTGAGGGCAAGTATTTTTAAAAAAGTATTGCATTACAGAAAACTATATGATAAAATAATCACAGAAATATAATACAGGAGAACAGTATGAAAAAACTACTCTCATATTTTCTTGCCCTCTGTATGCTGATTTCGGTGCTTGCGCTTTTTGCCGTTAATACTGAGGCAACATACGGATATCTGCTCGGTGATGCCGATGACAGCCTTCAAATTAATATGAAAGATATTCTTCTTACAAGACGTTATGTGGCAGGCCTTACAACGGAGAAGGATATTAACTTGACAGCTGCCGATGCCGACAAAAACACAACGGTCAACCTTAAGGATGTTCTTCTTATAAGAAAGCACGTTGCCGGCACCGAATTTCTCGAAGGCGTTAACGAAAAAGGCACTTTTAAGGTCGGCACGGTGTCTATCGGAGAAAGAAATATTACAAGGTTTACAATAGTCATTCCAGATGATGCAACCGAATGTATGGAGAATGCCGCTCAGGTCTTGAAGAACAAGATTTCGGCGGCGTGCGGGTACACTCTTTCCGTTACATACGGCGAGACAAGCACCAATGGGTACAAAATACGCTTCTCGTTTGATGAAAACGGCGAAAATGCGCTCGGGCTTGAGGGTTACCGCGTTTACGTCGGTGAAAACGGAGATTTGAATATTATCTGTGGTTCTCTCAGGGGACCGATTTACGCAACCTACTATATTCTCGAAGAATTCATAGGTTACAGATATTTTCCGGGAATAACGGACTTTCTTTATTCATCGGACAGCGTTAATATTTCTTCGACACTTGACGAAAAAGAAATACCCGGATACTCATACCGTGCAGGTGTCGGGGGTACTCACCCCATCGAAAGGAGAATGAACGATACGAAAGATGCTCAAAAAGCTGAAGTCGGCTGGCGCGTAGGTTCTCTTTTCATCCATGCACATTCATACGCCTACCAAATGGCGGGATACGATAAGATATACACAGACGGTTATCTCCCTTACGAAAAAACACAGCCGTGTCTTATGGACGAGGAAACTTACGAAAAGATAGTTGACTACAATTTGAAACTTCTTAACGAACGTGAAACGGGAGGGCAGCACCTCGGCGAGGGATATACTCAAATATCATGCTCCCCGAATGACAATACAGACTTCTGTAAATGTATTAATTGCAAAAGGATTTATGAAATCGAAGGCAGTATTGGGGGGACGGTATTCCGTCTTTCCAACAGAGTAATTGAGGCAATGCAAGAAGTATATCCCGAAATCGAGCTTTACACTATAGCTTATTGGGACGCAAGAAATCCTCCGAAGTTCACAAGGCCTCATGACGATGTATGCGTTGGTTTTTGTATTCAGGGATGTAACAATCACTCTTACGATAAAGAATACGAGTGTGTTGAGTGTGAAGGCAATCAAAGACTTCAAAGTCCTTCCGGCGCGAACTGTTCAAATGCGGAAGATATGAGCTTCTGCCGTCAGTGGGCTGAGCTTACAAACAATCTTCAAATTTGGTATTACAGTGCAAACTTCCGTTTCAATATAGCACCTTCGCCCAACATAATGAACGTTTATAACGACTTCAAATATCTCGCCGATATCGGCGCTACCGGTATGTACTGTGAAGGAAGCGGTATGGGCAATTCCTTTGAAACCCTTCGCGGATATCTTGCAGGCAAGATGATGTGGGACCCCTACATGAGCGAAGAAGAGTTCAACAATCATATTAACGAATTTCTTGCGGCGTACTATGGCGAAGGATGGAAGAATATCAGAGAATATCTCAATATGCAAACCGAAGCAGGCGACTTAAACGGCTGTTGGACAAACAACTTTGACCGTCCGTGGAATATGTACAACGAGGAGTATTTTGCCGAGAATTACCTCTACATGACGGAACTTTTCGACAAAGCACTTGCCGAGACAAGCGGAGCAGAGCAGAAAAACCATATAAGACTTCTCCGTGTTCACGTCGATTTCCTCGGCCTTTCGGCAACGTATGACCGTGACTGGGTAAACGGAGACAGCGGGGCAAAAGCACTTTATGCAGAACATTTCAAGTGGCTTTACAACTTTGTTAATTCATCCGGTTACAAACTGTCGGATCTTGACAATGTCAATTATCCGAAAGCCGAGGACGATATAATCAAGCCTATGAGCTGGTTTGGAGATGACTTTACGGGCTATTGGATTTGGGTTGAAAAGGAACACCGTTGGATCTGAAACGGCGTAGCTTTTAAGAACGAATATTTGCCGAAAGAATACCGTGCGGGACTCCGCACGGTATTTTCATAAATTGACTGTTGATTTTTTTGCGTTTATATGTTATCATACAAACGGATAATTTTCTTTGTAAAGGAGTGCAAAATGAAAAAAATCATATCTTACATGCTCGTTCTGTGCATGGCGTTATCGACATTTTCCTTTTTTGCCGTTGACGCCGGAGCGACATACGGATATCTTTTGGGAGATGCCGACGACAGCACCCAAATTAATATGAAGGATATCCTTTTGACGAGACGCTACGTAGCAGGTCTTACATCGGAGAAGGATATTAACTTGACTGCAGCAGATGCCGATAAAAGCACGGCGGTTAACCTTAAAGATGTTCTTCTTATAAGAAAGCACATTGCTGGCACAGAATATCTCGAAGATGTAAACGAAGACGGGAAATATAAAGTCGGTTTGCTGTCTATAGGCTCAAGAAATATTTCGAGATTTACAATAGTCCTTCCTCCCGATGCGACGGAATGTATGGAGAATGCCGCAAACATTCTGAAAAACGACATAGCCAAGGCGTGCGGATATACCCTTTCTGTCGCAAACAATGAGTCCAAAGTGAGCGGATATAAAATCAGATTCGCATTTGACAGTGACGATGAGTATGCCCTCGGACTTGAAGGGTACAGAGTGTATGTCGATGAAAACGGTGATATGAACATAATCTGCGGTTCGCTCAGAGGGCCCGTCTATGCCGCATATTATATCCTTGAAGAACTTATCGGATACAGATATTTTCCCGGTATGTCGACATATCTCTACGAATCCGATTCAATTGATATAGGACTTAACTACGATGCAACGGAAATTCCGGGTTATTCATACCGTGCGCTCGCACAAATCGGTGGCGGTGACTATCCCATTCAGCTGAGACTTAACGATTCAAGTACGGCTAAGAGGGCGAAAAACGGTTGGGGTGTCGGCACACTTTACATTCACGCCCATTCCTACGCAAACCAAGAAGCGGGATTTGATAATACGTACAAAAGCGATGTGGTAGCTAAGTATGAGCAAAAACAGCCTTGCCTTGTTGACGAAACTTTCTATGAGAAAGCCCTTGACCACTGTTTGAGACTGATTGCCGAAAGAGAGAACTGGGGACAGCATTTCGGCGAAGAATATACTATGATTTCGTGTTCACCGAATGACAATACAAATTTCTGTCAGTGTCAGAACTGTAAAAATATTTATGAAATCGAAGGCAGTATTGCCGGTACCGTATTCCGCCTTTCCAACAGGGTAATCGAAGCAATTCAGGAAGTTTACCCTGATATGTTACTTTATACGATAGCTTATTGGGATGCAAGAAATCCTCCCAAGATGACAAGACCGCATGACGATATCTGCGTTTGCTTCTGTATAGGCGGATGTAATAACCATACTTACGACGATACCGCGTCGTGTGTTGAAAACGGCGGTAATCCAAGGCATAAGAGCCCGACGGGTGCAAACAGCTCCAATGATGAAGATATGGACTTCTGCGCTAAGTGGGGAGAACTCACGAACAGACTTCAAATATGGTACTACAGTACGACGTATCACTATTATCTTGCACCCGCTCCCAATATTCCGAACGTATACAATGACTTTAAATTCCTTGCCGAAATCGGTGCAACGGAAATGTACAATGAGGGAAGCAGCAGAGGTTATACTTTTGAGAAACTCAGAGGTTATCTTGCTGCAAAGATGATGTGGAATCCCAATATGAGTGAAGAAGAATTCAACACTCATATTAACGAATACCTTGCCGCATATTGCGGAGAAGGATGGACTTATATAAGAGAATATCTTGACATGCAAACAGAAGCGGGCGATTTGAACGGATGTTGGACAAACAACTTCGACAGACCGTGGAATATGTACAATCAGGATTACATTCTCGAAAACTACGAGTACATGCTAACCCTCTTTGACAAAGCGTACGGCAAAGCGAAAACCGGCGACGAGAGAAACCATATTGAACTTATCCGTATGCACGTCGATTTCCTCGGTCTCTCCGCAACATTTGAGAGTGACTATGCAAACGGCGACGAGGCATCAAGGGCACTTTACGCCGAAAGATACGCAAGGCTGTACAATAC
>CAZCSZ010000059.1:0-6854 GCA_964501305.1 uncultured Ruminococcus sp. | reverse complement strand
AAATAATCAAATCCTTGTTCGAATTATTCGCCGAAGTTGGTATTGAGGTTCTCAACACCGTCGATTATGATATCAAAGTAAGGAGCGGAACGGAAGTCCTTAGCGTTGGACTCATCAAAGTAACCGTCGTGGATAACGTTTGTTTCGCCTGTGAAGTCGCCGTCAACGTCTGCAAGATACTCATCAAGGTTCTTTCCGCCAACCTGGAATTTGGATGTATCGAATACATGAAGTGTGCCTGCTTTGAGCTCGTCGATAACTGCGTTGAGCTTTTCAACTGTGCCTTCAGCTGCTACGTCAAGGTTAACGCCGCTGATAACAACGGAGTTTGTGGAGATGTTGCCGCACCAGTCTGTGTCGATTGTTTCGCCTTTAACAACAGCCTCGATGATGTAGCTGAAGTAAGGAGCCCAGTTAATAGCGGAAGATACGATGAATGTGTTTTCACCTGCGGAATATGTGCTTCCGTTATAAGATACATTGGGAACACCTTTGAGTTCGCATGCTGTGGGAGCACCGAGAGAGTCAGCGTGCTGGCTTATGAGAACGCACTTGTCGTTTTCGATAAGAGCAGTAGCAGCTTCCTGTTCTTTAGCCTGGTCATACCAAGAGCCTGTGTAACGAACCTTCATAGTTGCGCTTTCGCAAACAGAACGTGCGCCGAGGAAGAAGGATGTCATACCGGAGATAACTTCAGCATATGTGAATGCGCCGACGTAACCGATGACAGCCTGATCAGCTGTGATTGTGCCTGCGTCTATCATTTCGTTGAGTTTGAGGCCTGCAGCTACACCTGCAACGTAACGGCCTTCGTAAATGGAAGCGAATGCGTTGTGGAAGTTGTCAAGACCTGCGATTTTGGAAGATGTGCCTGTTGCATGGCAGAACTGAACTTCGGGGAATTCGGCTGCAGCCTGCTTCATGAAGGATTCATGACCGAAGGAATCTGCGAAGATAATATCGCAACCCTTGTTCTTGGCAAGGTCAACAGCTGTATCGTAGCATGTGCTGTCTTCGCCGATACCGGTTACGATGATTACCTGTTCGTCGGAAAGACCGAGACCTGCCTGAGCAGATTTAAGAGCTGAAATAAAGTTGTTGTCGTAAGTCGAGTTTTCATCGTGGAGACAAATCATGCCGATTTTGAAATCGTCGGGGATTTCAACTGAACCTTCGACACCGGCACGTGCGATAATGTCTTCACTCATGCCCTTCTTTTCAGTGTCGGCATTGCCGCTGCAAGATGCGAGGCATGCAAGGATGGTTGTTAATGCGAGTAACAGAGCGAGAATTTTCTTCATTAGTAATTCCTCCGAAAAAATATTTATTACCTGCCTTGAGGGCATTGTAAACAAAACAAAAATCGCACTTTCGCTTGCAGTGAGCCTAAAGTGCGACAGGGATTGTCATTATAATCCCGCAGTTGCGGATAGATACAGAAACGCCCGTATTACAACCGTGATATTCTGTCTCGTAAAACATAATATAGCGTTTCATAGCATATCCTTTCCGTATGAATCAACAAATAAAAGAAAAGGAGCGAACAAGCAGTTCTCTCCAATGCGAAACGCAAAACACGTCTGCATCGATAGTCCGTGCATTTACGGTGACGGGTAGAGACTTCAAAACCAATTATTTGTGATATACCGATACCTACTATTAAATTGCCGGAATGTACAATGCCAACGGATGCGAACCTTAAGACACTGTATTTCCCTTACGCTAATATGATACAGCAGAAAGCGATTTTTGTCAAGTGATAATAATAGAAAAAAGCGCGGCGGGGAATTTTGTTTTTTTGTGCATTATGTTCACCGCAATTTTTGAAGAAAAAGTGTGAAATTGAGCCGTTTGTTGTTGACTTTGGATTAAATGTATGGTAATATTAGCTTGATGATTATTAGGCCGTCATTTAAACAGATAGCTATACTTCAAGGAGATAAACAATATGAAATGTCCGATATGCAATACGGAAAACGTTAACGGCAGTCTTTTCTGTTGCGAATGCGGCGGTAAACTTGAGCCGGAATTCGCTGGCGTGCCATTCTCAAACGAAGTCCGGCACCAAAACGTCTCGCCCGTCGATGCAGGCGCACAGCAGGAAAAGACAATGAACGTTCAAAACCCTACTGCAATGGGCGACTTCCCCTCTCAGAACAGCGATGTAAACGATATTCAAGCTACAAACACTGCTCATAACAGCTCATATTCTTTCAGTAACGAAAATATGGGTCAAAAAGCACCTAACGGTTCTTATTCTTTCCAAAACGGATATGCACCCTCATACACGCCAAACAATTCATACGGTTTTCAAACAGGAAATACGGGAGCATTCAATCAAAACTATGCCGGAACATATCAAACCGCCAACACAAACAGCACGGCGCCTTGCAGCACACATAAACCTGTAGATTATACAAGAGAAGCACGTAACGGCTATGCTATATCGTCGTTCGTCATTTCACTTATTAACCTGATTCTGTTTGCAGGGTTCGGATTTCCTTTTTCAGTTGCGGGAATAGTGTTCGGTATTATAGGTGTCAAATCTAACCGCAAGGGATTGTCCATAGCGGGTATTGTTCTAAATGCACTTTCAATCCTCGTGGTGGTTTTGTTAATTGTTTTTTACGTTGCTTTGATTGTTCAACTTGCGCCAGGAATAGCACAAGGCTTCAGCGATGCTTTTGATATGTACGATATGTACGATCCCTACTACGGTTCGCTTTGCATTAACTTCTTGAGAAGCATCTTTTAATTAAAAGAAGCCCTTCTGGCTTAACTTTAACTAACAGTTTATATTAAAAGGTTGCCGACCGAGGTCGGCAACCTTTTGTTATTCCGCAATATATCCTTCGGGATATTCAAAATTCATTATATCGCAAAACAGTGACTTATTTCTCTCGTAATTCTTTTGGCTTGTCTTGTCCTCTCCTCCGGCTGCGCGAAGGCAAAGTATTGTATCCTCCGGCATTGTTTTGAATGCGGAATAGTAGTTACCGAATTTCGTGTCATACAGCCTGAT
Source organism: uncultured Ruminococcus sp. (assembly GCA_964501305.1). Lineage (GTDB taxonomy): Bacteria > Bacillota > Clostridia > Oscillospirales > CAG-272 > RUG14199. Next base: position 3,832 of record CAZCSZ010000059.1, on the reverse strand, counting down.
ACCATATTCGTCGGCAGCCTCCGAAGGCACGCTGTCAAATACCTCGTCAAGTCTTGCAAGAGCGCCCTCCTCTTTAAGCTCGTTGTACAGAGTGGGGTCTAAAAACATAACTCCAAACTCTCCAAGGTAGAGGTAGGACTGATAATCCCTGTATGCTTCATCGTTTGCACCTTGGTCGTAATACGGATATGATGCACCCTCCGCTTTTCGCTTTTTCACAAGTTCGTCTATTTGTTTTGCCGAGTACAGTTCAATTCCTATAACAGCGGCACGGTTCTTTCCGTTTTCGTTAACATCCGTTGTCAGCATTTCGGACAGAGCGTTTGTAATCCCATTTTCATCGATTGCGGCGGGACCGACATACATTGCGGTTATGTCGTTAGGGTTATTGTTCATAAGCTGAGATACACCGACGAATATAAATATCAATGTGCAAACGCCGAAAATTACATGCCACTTGTAATGGTACCAAAAGTTTGACATTCTACCGTCAATCCCAACAGGTTTGCTTTCCGTATCTACGAATTCTTCTCCCATCGCTTCAACAAGTTTAGCCCTGTTTGAAGTCTCCCCGTCATAGTCGGCAACCGCGCTCATATCCTGAATCTTCCTCTCACCCTCCTCGATGCCGTCTTTCTTCTTCATGCTTTTTTCTCACTTTCCTTCATTATTTATATAGGACACGTTCTCATTTCGGCACGAAAACGTAAAACTAACAGGCGAACTCGATTATACCGTCCTTCATGGAGCTTATCATCGCAAGTGATTCAATCCGTATCCCTTTGGAGCGCAGTGCATCACCGCCGCCCTGATACTTTTTCTCAATCGCAATACCGCACCCGACAACTTCGGCACCTGCTTGTTTACAAATTGATATAAGAGCATTAAGTGCCTCACCGTTTGCGAGAAAATCGTCAATTATAAGTACTCTGTCGGTTCCCGTCAAGTAGTTTTTGGACACCATTATTTCGTTGGTATTCCCGTGCGTGAATGAGTATGCGCTTGCTTTATAGAAATCGTCACCGATATTAGACGATTTGGACTTCTTCGCGAATACAACATCACATCCGAAATATTGTGCGGCAATACACGCAATTCCGATACCCGATGCTTCGATTGTCAGTATCTTATTTACATTTTCGCCGTCAAACAGCCTTTTCCACTCCTTGCCCATTTCAGAGAAAAGTTCGACGTCGAGTCTGTGATTTAAAAAGCCGTCGACCTTTAATATATCATTCCCGAGATAGATACCCTCATTTATGATTTTATTTTCCAAAAGTTCCATTGATTTCTCCTCAACAACCGTTCAAAACGGTTCTGTATTTATGTATAATTCTATCACATAAACGGCGTTCTTTCAAGTCCTTTAGACGACTTTCCCGATTTTTTAACACCGTTCATTCTCGGAGATTTCGATATATCCAACGTAAATCAACCGTAATATGCGCTTATCCCCAAATAATATTTCTCGCCTAAACGAAATCCGCTCTGCAGAAACGCAGAGCGGACCTCTATTATTCAGAAGTTGAATTCATTATTTACTGAAAATCTTCTTCTTCTTTGCTACAACTGCAGCTGCAAGAGCTACGAGAGCTACGGAAGCTGCAAATGCAACGATTGCGAGTGTATCGCCTGTAGGCTTAGCTGTGCTGTCGGTCATACCGTCAGTTGCATCACCGTCACCCTTGTTGCCGGATGTGTCGTCGGTGCCGGCAGGAGCTTCAAGCTTTGCTATAGCCTCTGTCTTCTTGAAGCCGCATACTTCGCAAGTGAAAGTCTTAACGCCTTCTTCGTCAACTGTAGGAGCCTTTGTGATTACGCCTTCGTCAAATGCGTGTCCCTTCGCGGGAATTGTTTCATCAACTGAAATCTCATCACATCTTGAGCACTTGTGTCCCTTGTAACCGTCTTCGGTGCAAGTGGGTTCTGCCGAAACTTCTTCGCCGTTTTCGAAGTCGTGTCCAAGAGGAGCATCTCCGACTTCAACTGTGTAACTGTGGTCGTTTCTTATACATGTGTATGTAAGGAACGCTTTTTCAGTACATGTTGCCTCTGTCAAAACAGGCTCGCCGTACTCGTGACCGAGAGCGTTTGTCTTGCTGTCAACATAAGTGTCGTTACATCTTGAACATGTATGTGTTGTGTAACCGTCAACTGTACATGTAGGAGCTGTTACAACTGAATCATAGTCGTGACCGAGAGCATCTGTCTCATCATCAACATAAGTGTAATCGCATCTCTTACATGCGTATGTTGTGTAACCGCCGGCTGTACATGTCGGTTCTGTTACAACAGAAGCGAAGTCATGGCCGAGAGCATCTGTCTTGCTGTCAGCATAAGTGTCGTTACATCTTGAACATGTATGTGTTGTGTAACCGTCAACTGTACATGTGGGAGCTGTTACAGAATTCTGATAATCGTGGCCGAGAGCAGGCAATACTTCTTCTTCGGTGTGAGTACATCTGCTACATGATTTTTCAACAAGTCCGTCTTCCGTACATGTTGCATTTGTTCTTGAAGTCTCACTCATATCGTGGCCGAGTGCGGGAATTATTTCATCGTATCCATCATAGCAATTACGGCACATATATCCTGTCAAACCCGGTTCCGTGCAATTTGCTCTGGAACTCACTGATACATAATAATCGTGCCCGGTCGCGGGTATTGCTTCGGATTTTTCCGCTTCGCAATTAGAACATTTGTAAGCCTGTGAACCATCAACTGTACATGTAGGTTCGACTTTTTTACCTGCCGTCCAAGCGTGCTCTATACGCTGACCTTCTTCGGTCTTTGTTGCGGAACATCTCGAACATGTGTAATGAACAGTTCCGATTTCACCGCAATTACCTGATGTTTCGCCCTGTACCCAGTCGTGACCGAGAGCAGGAGTTGCTTCGGGCTCTTCAACGATATCTCCGCAAACAGAACATTTAACGCCTGCGGTAGCACCTGCTGTTGTACATGTAGCATCTACTGCGGGGATTGTTTCGTTTGTATGTCCTTTAGCTGCTTTTCCTTCAGCTGTGTAGCCGGCAGTACATCTTGAACATGCGTAGGTGATTACTTCAGCCTCTGTACATGTTGCATCAACAGTATTCGATATCTGATAATCGTGACCGAGAGCTGAATCGGCAACTTCTTCGCTCTTTGTGTTGTGGCACTTCGTGCATTCATAGTTGTCTATTGCATTTTCTGTACATGTTGCAGCTGTTGTGCCTGTCTTTGACCAGTTGTGGTCGCAAGAGTTTACGGTGAGCTTACCGTTTACGTATTTGAATTCAACGTTATCGCCGTCAACATTGAGAATTCCGTCAGGTTCCGGTATAAATGTGATATCGTATTCGCCTACGGGAAGGTCTTTTGTTGAAACTTTGAATGTGATAAATGTACCGTTTTGGGTGTTGTTTACCGTAAGAGAGTCGTTCTCTGCGGCAAGTCTTGTTGCATAGTCTTCGTAAGATGCGCCTGCATCGTCGAATACTTTTCCGAATGTCTTGTTGTAAAGAGGATTGTCGTCAGTACTCCAGTCACGAATGCTCTGGTTGAGAGTGGTTTCGTTACCTTCGGCTGTAGGTCCGCCCATCAAAAGTGAGGGGAATACGTCTCCGCATGTAACTTCAGTTACTTTGATGAGTTCGTCATATGCCAAGAATCCGGAGAAGCCAAACAAACCGGGGTTGTTGTCTATCTTCATTGTGAAGGTAGCTTCCGTGTCGCCTACTGTGATTTCGGCATCGGAAATCGTAACGGTGGGTTCGCTGCTTTCAATGTAAATTGTACCGTCGTAACCTATTGTTGTGAATTCGCCGTCATCGATGCCGCTGTCTCCGTA
>CAZCSZ010000058.1:0-6907 GCA_964501305.1 uncultured Ruminococcus sp. | reverse complement strand
CCCGGACCGACCGGTTATGAGCCGGTTGCTCTAACCAACTGAGCTAATGGCCCATTAGCTATTGGTGTTTTACAACGTAAATAATTTTAGCACAAGCGAAGCAATTTGTCAAGAGCTTTTCCGCATTTTTATTGATTCACTATTATAATCGGACAAAGCCGAACCGTTTTGTCGGCTTTATTGGCATGAGTGCACTTTCGTTTCATTACCCTTGGGCCTAAGCGAGGACGACATAGAAGAATACCGAAATGAATTGAAGGATGCTGCCTATTACCACAAATATGTGAAACACAGAATGCATATATCTTTGTTTCTTACCTATTTTGTAAATCACGGCGCCTATTGTATAGGATATACCGCCGAGAAGCAAGTATATAAAACCTTCTGTTCCGAGTGCTCTTGCTGTGAGTTTTACAGCAAACACCACGCACCAACCGGTCAGTATATAACAAATCATTGAAAACGTCGAATACTTCTTAAGGTCAATTGCGGTAAGCGTGCACGCAATGGCACAAAGGACACCGACAATGGAGAGAATAACGATACCCCGTACTAAAGATAGCTTTCCGACAGCACAGAGGGATATCGGCATGTAAGTACCGAAAATCAAAAAATATATTGTGCAATGGTCGAGTATCTGCATTACCTTTTTCCCGATTGAAGGATACAACCCGTGGTAAATACTTGACATACAGTAGAGAGCAATCAGCGATGCTCCGTATACGGCACAGCTGACGGTCAAAAGCGCATCGTGTTTTAATGCCGAAAATATAACACACAGAGCGCATGCGGCAACGGCAATTCCGCCGCCTGCAATGTGGCTTACAGAGTTGAATATTTCCTCTCCCCTTGTATACGAAGGGAGAGTTCTGTCCTTGAGTTTGGTTCTGTTCATATGGCACCTCCTGCCTTATCGTGATTAGAGTATATCGCAAGATGCAAAAAAATGCACCCTAAAGCGAAGATAAACGGCTCTACATACGGAAGACGGTTCAGTAGAGAGCTTTTTGATAACTCTACTGTAAGTAAATGGTATTCTATTGCCGTTTTTTGATATTTAAAGCCTCTAAATGGACTGTAAATCTTGAAATGGGACAGGCTTTGTGGTATATTTAAATCAGAACCAATAAGGAGTTTATCATGACAGAGTACGGCAATTACGACAGCATAGCATTTCCGCTCGGCGGCATAGGAGCGGGTAATATTTCGCTTAAGTCCAACGGAGCGCTGTGCGATTTTGAGATATTCAATCGTCCTTCCCGCAGAAGCATTAATCCTTTTTCGCATTTCGCAATAAAAGCTCAGGACAAAGATAACAAAACGGTATGGCGTGTACTTCAAGGTGACTTTGCCGAAGGATTTATGGGCTATCCTTCTGCCGGAGACGGAGTATGGGTATACGGAAACGGAAAAGACAGAACCACCCTTGCGGGGATAAGACATTTTGAAAAAGCGGTTTTTTCCGCATTTTTTCCGGTGGCGGAGGTAAGGCTTGAAAGTGAGGGTTTTCCCGGTGCGGTTAAGCTTTGTGCTTACTCGCCTTTTATTCCGATGAATTCGGATGATTCAAGTCTGCCTTGTGCTGTATTTGAAATTGAAATTTCAAATGAAAGTGAAGAAGATTATATTTATACCGCCGCTCTTTCGGTATCAAATCCGTTTAAAGGTGACAGATTTAACCGCGTAATATGCGAAAACGGCATAAAAGGTATGCTGTATTACAACGGAGCCGACATAGACAGCGAGGACTACGGCAACCTCACGTGTCTTGCGCTTGACGGAGAATTCTCCTTTCAGGAGCATTGGTACCGCGGAGGTTGGTTTGATGAGGCAACTGCTTTCTTCAATGATTTTTCAAATCCCGGCAGGCTGAAGAACAGAAGTTACAGCGAACCGTGGGACGGATTAAGCGATGTTGCGACAAGTGCATCGGATGTTCTTATCAAAGCGGGAGAGACGAAGACGCTTCGGTTTATAATGAGTTGGTACGTCCCGACAGCAGTCAAATATTGGGACAACCGCAAACAGAAATACAAGCCGTATTATGCGTCACGTTTTTCTTCGTCGACAGATGTTGCACGGTATGTGTTTAACAATTACGAAAGGCTTAGAAAATATACTTTCATCTTCTCAAAAACGTTTGAAAGTCAGACCCTTCCTTCGTGTATTACCGATGCTATTCAGAGAAATCTTGCGATTTTAAAGAGCACAACATGTCTCAGACTCGATGACGGAACATTTTGGGGGTGGGAAGGAGTTACCGAAAAGAGTGGCAGTTGTGAAGGAACGTGTACTCATGTTTGGAATTATGCTTATGCACTGCCGTATCTTTTTCCCGACCTTGAAAAAGGTATAAGACGTGCCGAAGCGAAATATTCCGTGAACGACGACGGCAAGATGGCGTTTAGAATGTTTTTACCTCTCGGAGAGGGGCAAAGCAATTTCAGGGCTTGCGTTGACGGCCAGTTCGGTACGGTAATGAAGATTTACCGAGAGTGGAAACTTTCGGGAGACGACGAATTCTTGAACAATATGTGGGAGACCGTGAAAAAGCTCATAGGGTACGCCCGGAGTGAGAATAACCCCGACAGATGGGACCCTTGCGAGAGCGGTATTCTCGAAGGACGTCAGCATCACACTCTGGATACGGAGCTTTTCGGCCCGTCTGCATGGCTTGAGGGATTTTATATCGGAGCACTTCTTGCAGGAGCTGAAATGGCCGAATATATGGGTGAGACGGCTCTTTGCGTCAAATGGCGGGATATTGCCGAGAAGGGCAAGAACTTTACGGAGAACGAACTTTTCAACGGCGACTATTTTATACAGAAAATCGATTTAAAGGATAAATCAATTGTCGATTCACATGAAATGGGGGAGCTTATAAATTCTTCCGGGTATTGGAATGAAGAGGCACGAGAGATAAAGTATCAAATCGGAGACGGATGCGAAATCGATCAGACTGTTGCCGCGTGGCATGCCGATTTAATGGGGCTTGGGGAAATATTCAATATGTCTCAAAGAAAGTCTGCCCTTGAAAGTATATACCGATACAATTTTAAGAGTATGCGAGATGTGTCCAACTTCTGCCGTGTGTTTGCGTCAGATAGTGAAAAAGGGGTTATTATGTGCTCATGGGACGGTGCGGAGCAACCTGCAATTCCCTTAACCTATGCCGAGGAGACAATGAGCGGATTCGAATATGCAGTCGCTTGCAACATGCTTCAGTGCGGAATGGAAAAAGAAGCTCTTGAAATCGTCTCCGCCGTATGCGAAAGGTATAACGGAAAGAGAAGAAATCCGTTTGCGGAAATCGAATGCGGTGCAAGCTATTCGAGGAGTATGTCGAGTTACTCTTTGCTTCTTGCATACAGCGGTTTTGATGCTGACATGAGACGTTGCAGAATAGGTTTTTCTCCGATAAGGGACGGTCTTTATTTCTGGTCGGCGGGAGGCGCTTTCGGAAGCGTTTCGCTGTACGGGGGAAAGTTTGAATTGTGCGTTATGTACGGTACAGTTGAGTTTTGTGAGGTCTTTTCAAACTTCAAATCGGAGGGCAAAGCTTTATTAAACGGAAAACCGTTTGCCGCCGAGATTTCAAACGGAGCGCTTATATTTGAAAAAACCCGGTTTAAAGAGGGAGATACTCTCAAAGTCGGGTAACAGACAGCGCAAAATTCATTCTTGCAATTGTACAGTTTAACTTGCAATGAGGCAAAGGGTGAAGAAACCCGAAGTATATACAGTGCAGTTCAGTCAAATAGTAAATCAGCACCGTGCCATATTGGCACGGTGCTGATTTATCTCGGCACAATTGCCGATGATAGCGTAATTCGAAGTCATAGGACGGCATATAAGCCGTCGGTATGTCAGTCTGTAATTACACGTTTGTCCTTTCTCGGCGATGCAACAGGCGTTTCGGCGGGATACCCCAAAATGCAGTTTCCGACTCCGATATAGTTGCCGTCAAGGCCCCATTTTTCAAGCAAAGCCTTTCCTTCGTCACTATTGAAGGTTTCTTTTGCTCTGTGAATCCAGCATGATGCAACGCCGAGAGAATATGCGGCATTCATTAAATTTCCCATAACAAGAGAACCGTCCTCGACGTATGTCGGAACTCTGCTGTCTGCGAGTACGGCAATCACCGTCGGTGCGCCGTAAAACGGGTCGCTGTCACTTTGCATCGGTTTTGCTCCGTTGTTGAGCCTTCGAAGTATTTTGAGAGTGTCTTCGTTTTGAATGACAACCATAACCGTTGACTGTCTGTTCATTCCCGATGGGGCAAACTCTCCGGCTTTGAGTATTTCCGAGAGAGTATCTTTGTCAACTTGTTTTTTGAGGTAATTTCTCACACTTCGTCTTTCGCATAAGGTTTTAACTGTTTCGTTCACGGTATCGCCGCCTTTCAATTGGTATATTCTATTTTAACACGGATTCATCCAAAAATCAATACAGGACTAAATTCAATTTATTCTTGACATGATACGACAAGGATGTTAAAATATACAGGTACTACAAAGAAGGGAGAGGCTTATGGAAACCGTTGTGCTTATACCGGCTTACAAGCCGGATGAAAGGCTTTGCAGACTTGCCGAAAACCTCAAAAGCAGCTACAGTGTGCTGATTGTTGATGACGGAAGCGGAAAAGATTTTGACGAAGTGTTTGAAAAATGCATGCAGTATGCAACTGTTTTAAGATATGAAGTAAACCGTGGCAAGGGCGGTGCGATGAAATACGCCTTTGAGAGAATACCCGAACTATTTCCCGAGGCTATGTGTATTGTTACAGCCGATGCCGACGGTCAGCATACGGCGGAGGATATTGAAAAGACCGCATCGGCTCAGAGAGAAAAAGGCGGACTTGTTTTGGGCTCCAGGGCGTTCACGGGCGATGTCCCCTTTCGTTCCAAATGGGGTAATGCGCTGACAAGGTTTGTATTTGCGGTAGCTTCGGGCAAAAGAGTCTATGATACTCAAACGGGTCTGCGTGCGTTCGGAAAAGAGTATCTTCAGTGCTTTTCGGCTCTTCGCGGCGACAGATATGAGTATGAAATGACAATGCTCATGTATGCCGCGGAGAATAAAATACCGATTACAGAGGTTGAAATAGAAACGATTTACGAAAGCAACAACGAAACCTCGCATTTCAATCCGTTCAAGGATTCATTTAAAATATATGCGGTGATATTCAACAATTCAACTCTTTTGAAGTGCCTTGTTTCGTCGCTTGCTTCTTTCTTTCTCGAAATTGCGGCGCTCAGCGTTTTAACACACTTCATTACAGTCGGATTTGCCGTGCCCGATGCACTTATCGGCACGCCGTTTGATGAATTCTTCGACATTGCGTTCGTTCTCAGCTGGCTTATTTCTTCATTCTTTAATTACAATGTTAACAGAGCATGGGTTTTTCGCTCCGATGTGAATTATTTTAAAGGACTCGGAGAGTACTATTCTCTTGCAGTGTTTACATTCCTTATTAAACTCTTGATTTACGGCGTATTCAAGAATATTCTTTTGGGTATATCCGGAGTGATTTTGAGAAACGATTTGAGCGATGCGATTTCCGCTGTCATAATGTATGTGATTAATTACATAGTGCAGAAAAAGTTCATTTTCAGGAAGAGAAAATGAATCCGTAAAAGCGCCTGCGGCGGGGAAAAACCCGTTTCGGGCGCCTTTTGCTTGAGACAGAGAGGCGGCCTGTCATATTAAACGTCGCTGTGTCATATAAATATACCGATAATCCAATCGGAGGTATTTATAATGGAAAACAGGGATAACGCGGTTTTGAATGCCGGCTGTGCCGTCAAACTTGATACATCTTTCGGTCACGAAGGCGGAGGGGATTTTTCCCTGCCCGATTACCTTCCCGAAATACAGAGACTTCTTGCGCTTCATGCTTCGGTTTTGCCGGAAACGTCGTTTTTGTCGGGCAATGTGCTTGAAATAGGCGGAACTCTTTCGTATGATGTGATATATTCGGATGCCGACGGGAAAACGGTATGTGCTTCTCTTATAACAGATTACAGCGCGGACACTGCGCTCTCTCAAAACATAGATAACGTCGGTGAGCTCTTTATATCAACCGAGGAGGAGGGCACGACGTGCCGTGTCACATCTCCGCGGGGAGTAAATATCAAAACAAGAATGAAAACGAGAGTTGTGTCCGATGAGTACGTTGTTACCGACGGTGCGCTGACACGCAGAGGCGGAACGAGAGCAAGCGACGAGGAAATGTCAAGTGTCGAGAGACTCACATCATCCGTTGTGTCCGTTGCGAGAGGGCATGCTGTTTCGACGGGAAATGTTACGGGAGAAATATCAGCGCGCGAAAAGGACGATACCGTCGTGTTTTGTCGGGGTTCATTGTGCGTTTCAAATGCTTTATGTGCCGAAAAGGCCGTGAAAGCGGAAGGCGAGATTTATATTGACTGTATCTTCAATGGCACAGACGGGCTGTATACAAAGTGTGCACGTTATCCGTTTGAGATTGAGATAATCACTGAGGGCGCCGATTCAAACTGTCTTGCAAGAGCGTGGGGACGGGTGGCGTCAGTCGGCGTAACTCCAAACGGCGACAGCACGAATTATGCGGTTTCGGTAGAATATGATATTGAGGCCGAATATATGTGCAGACGCGAGAACGAAGTGTGTTTTGATGCCTATTCAACAGAATACGAGTGCAGCGGGGAGGTAGGGGAATGCGATTTGACAGTGCCGATTTCTTTCGGCACGGCAAAGATACCTCTTGCAAATTCTGCGGAAATACATTCGGATAATCCTCGCGAAGTGCTTTGTTTAATTCCGTTCTCAAAGACATTGCAGACGGCGGCATCCCCTGAAGGAATTAACATAGTCGGTTCCGTCAAGGTTAAGGTAGATGGTCTGCGGATCCGCAGCCAGGCATCCG
>CAZCSZ010000057.1:0-6995 GCA_964501305.1 uncultured Ruminococcus sp. | reverse complement strand
TATTACTCTAACGTCGAATTCCATGGAGAAGCTGCAGTCTTTTGCACCGTAGTGGTTATCTACGGGGTCATCTGTATCACCCTGAGTTGAGAGATAGTTGTAAGGATGAAGTCCGTTCTCTGTAGGTGAGAATTCAGTGTCACCGGGGTCCTTGTCAAATTCGAGAACCCAGTTGCCTGTTTCGTCCTGAACTCTCTGACCGTACTGAGCCAATCCGAGAATTAAAAGGTCGTCCTCACTGTCGTAAGTTAGCTTCTTGTATTCCCATCTTTCTTCTTCTTTGGGGCTCTTGTCTTTGTCTGTGGAATAGTGCGCTTGAACAGGCTGCGTGGGATATCCGCCGAGAGTATACTTCGCGAATCCGTCGACAGCACCGTCTTCACTGACTTTTGTTCCGGAAAGAATTACGGAGTTCGAACCTGCACATGTGTCAAGTCCGCCGCCTTTACTTGAAGGAGTCTGCTGAATGGAACATACACCGCTACCCCATGAAAGAAGTGCGTTGTAATGTCTTGCACCGCTTGCACCGTCAGCATTGAGAACACATGCGGACATGCCGTATTCTCTGCCGATAGCTCCATTGGGGTTCTTTTTGAAATGATAATCGCTGTAATCGTGACCGATTTCAGGCTCATAAATTTCAATATAGCTCCACGGAATTGCAATCTCATAAGTTGTTATTCCGTTTACCGTGTCGTCACTGTAATCGTAACCTGCGGGTGCAATACCGACTTCGCAAACACCGAGGGGGTTATTTGAAAGAGCGGTCATGCCTTTTGCGTTAACGAAGTCAAAGCCTTCGGAAAATCCGCCTGCAAGCTGACAGTAACCGAACTGAAGGTCACATACGGTTGCAGAGCTCCAGGGCTTTCCTTCAACTGCGTCATTTCTGACAGCCCAGAAGTTTTCTTCAGTACCGCCGTTAGCTCCTGCCGGGTCGATTCTGCACTGGAATGCATCGCCGTCCCATGTATTCGTACGTCCGTTTTTAAGGGAGTGTCCGTCAGGGTCTTTAACTTTTACACCTGCATAGAAGTAGTTCTCATCCCAACGGAGCCAAAGTGTGTACTCCATCGAAAGTGAACTTGTGTCAAATGTGCCGAGGCTGTAGAAGAAACGTCCGAGACCGGGGTTTGAATCGGCAATTGTTACCGCATCATCCTTTCTTACAACCGTTGTGGGGTTGCCCCACTCGGCAGTCGATATGTAACCGTCAATGTAAGGTTTCTTGTCGAAGTATAAAGCTTCAACTTCTTCAATCCACTCATATGCGCCAACAGGTATTGCAACAGCAACAAGTGCAAACATCATGACAGCTACAACTAGTAATGAAATAAACTTTTTCATTGTTGTCTCCTTTATAATAGTCATTTCTGACCGTTTTTCTGTAGATTGCGGAAATCCGCTCTTCTATATAAATTATATCAAATACAATCTGCTTTGTCAACAGAATATATCATGCATAAAATATACAGATTTTTAATAATATGTTAAATTAAACTTCGCTTCGCCTATCAGTCTTCGGAGCAAAGAGATGCAAGAGGTGCACCGCATTCTTCACATTCGAGATCTTCAGGATCTGCCGCATCGTCGAAGTGATTTACAGCGCCGCACGAAGGGCACTCAACACAGTAAAGGTCATCGCAACAGTCGCAATCGTCGTCGCAGCAGCAGTCACAGTCATCATAAATATATTCTTCGACGGCACCGAGATCCTCATCAAGCTCATCGGCATAGTCGCTGAGTGTCTCAAGGTCGCAGTCGATTTCTTCGATAGCTTCGGTAACGTCGCCGAGAAGATCGATAATTCCGTTGATAAGTTTAACCTCCGAAGAGTTTGCATCGAGATTCATTCCCTCGGCAAGTCCTTTAAGGTAAGCGCATTTTTCCGTGATAGTCATAAAAACACCTTTCCCGGCTCTTTTGAGCCGAATTATATTTTGTGCGGATGTTCCGCATTTATTCGGTTTTGTCCGTTACGGGATACGTCATACTCTTTCGAGATACTCGCCCGTTCTCGTGTCGATACGGATAACTTCGCCTTGGTTAATAAAGAGAGGTACTCTTATAACAGCACCTGTTTCAACAGTGGCATTCTTTGTTGCACCCTGCGCCGTGTCACCTCTGACACCCGGTTCGGTCTCGGTGATTTCAAGTTCAACGAACATGGGGGGCTCAACTGCAAATACATTGCCTTTGTAAGATTTAACCGTGCAAATCATTTCCTCTTTGAGATATTTGAGATTGGTCCCGATAAGCTCACTGTTGAGAGGGACCTGATCGTAAGATTCCATGTCCATGAAGTAGTAGAGGTCACCGTCACTGTAAACGTATTGCATTTCCTTACGGTCAATACGGGCATCCTCAAACTTATCGGTGGGATTGAATGTTCTTTCAATTACCGCACCCGTGATTACATTACGGACTTTCGCACGTACAAAAGCCGCACCTTTACCGGGCTTTACGTGCTGAAATTCGATTACTTGCATTACGTTGCCGTCCATGTCGAAAGTAATTCCGTTTTTGAAACTTCCTGCTATTACCATATAATTCATCCTTTCGCGGAAGGTCGTGCCCTTCCGATTAATATCAGTTACAATTCATTATATACGATAGCGAAGAATATTTCAAGAGGTTTGAATTATTTTTTTAAATAAAAAACGTTTTTTCGGAAAAAGTGCCCCGAACGGGGCACTTTTTCCTTTGAATTTCGGTGCTTACTCGGTTCTCAAAGCGATTACTGGGTCTTTTTTGGACGCTACTCCCGACGGAATAAGCCCGGCAATGAAGGTTAGCAAAATGCTTATTGCCACCAATATTACGGCTCCTTGCCACGGAAGCGCAGCTTTCACGGTAACACCCGATATTGCTTTGACTATGATATTAATCGGTATATTCAAAAGTACCGTTACGCCGATTCCGATAGCTCCAGCCGCAAATCCGACTATCATAGTTTCCGCATTGAAAACTCTTGATATATCTCTTCTGGATGCTCCGAGTGCTCTCAGAATACCTATTTCCTTCGTTCTTTCAAGGACGGATATATATGTGATTATTCCGATCATTATCGACGAAACCACAAGTGAAATCGATACAAAAGCAATAAGTATATAGCTTATCGCATCGATTATCGTCGTTACCGACGACATCATTATTCCGACATAGTCGGTATATTTGATTCTGTCGTTTTCTTCGGCTTTGTCATTATACTCGTTTATAATTCTTTCAATTTCGTCTTTGGATTCAAAGTCTTTCGGATAGATGTTGACCGATGAAGGCTTATCAATATCGGATACTCCGAGCTTTTCAAGATTTCCGTCATAAGTCGCATCGGTCGTCTCAACCTCAAGCGCCGCTTTGAACATTTCGATTATTTTGTCGTCCCCCATGCCCGATGCCTTCATTTGAGAAACAGATGCCGTATATTGAGCCTTTTCGCCGTCCGGAAGTGACTCAATGTAAGCATTGACATCTTCGATTGTAATCTCTCGCTCCGTCTCACCGTTTGAAAAAGGAATTCCCGTGAATACGTCGATGTCGGAATGTTCAATCTGTTCTTTGACTATCTCCGAAGCATTTATTTTTCCGATAACGTAATTCGTGAGCTCCGACGTATATCCGACAGAACCGCTGACAGACCCCGAAACGCTTTCGTCTGAAGGACGGAGAATGCCGACTATTTTAATCTGTATCCCGTTCTCGATAAGTCCATTGACGTATTCTTCATCCTCCCCCATGTCGATCCAGTCTCCGCTTTCGCTGTCATACTTGAAATAATCGCTGTTCAACACCAAACGGAAGCGCAAATTCAGTATATCGTCAAAGGTGTAACTTTCCCTTTCGCTCTTTACGCTTTCTCCTTTTAAAAGCGCCTGCATACTCTCCGTTACTTCGCTTTGGTCTTTAATTCCGAGGGAATAAAGAGTGAAGTCGCTTATCTCGTTGTTTTCGTTTACGATAATTACAGCCTCGTCGTAACAATTGGGCATTTTGCCCGCTATTACGTCATACTGTTTTTCGCAAAGTTCACGGTTGTCGAGAAGTTCCTGCCATACGTTGGTTGTCGCAAATGCCTGCTCGGATGCAAGTTCCGAGGACATGAAAGCAGACGAGGCATCACCGTACATCAGTTCCGGCATAGGGCTCGGATTTACTCTGATATTTCCGTTTGAAGTATCCTCTTTGTAGATATTAAGCTGTGTTTGGTAACCGTATTTAATATCGCTGACATATTCCTCAATGCCACTGTTTTCGCTGTCGATATATTCTTTAAATGCCTCCAAATTGTTAGTGGTAACTCCGCCTATCATGGCATTAAGCATATCACCCATTACATTACTTGAATATATTTTCCCTTCTTCTTTTTCGTAATCCGACTCGTTTTTACCCATAAACGAAGTCAGCATAGCACTCATATCGACGGTGTTTTTCTCAACTGTAACCGGATAACTTGAAAGAGTATCCTCTTCAACCCCCGCAATAAAATTGTTGACTCCGTTTGAAAGTGACAGGATAAGCGCTATGCCTATAATACCGATTGAACCGGCAAAACTCACCATAAAAGTCCTGCCCTTTTTGGTCATAAGATTGTTAAAGGAGAGCTTTAACGCCGTAAAAAAACTCATGGAGGTCTTGCGAAGGGAAAACTCGCTGTCCTTTTTGCCTTCCTCATGAGGATGTGTATCGTCCGTGATTTTTCCGTCTTCAAAACGCACCGTTCTGTCGGCATATTTCTCCGCAAGTTCGGGGTTGTGAGTTACCATTATAACAAGTCTGTCCTTTGACTGCTCTTTTATAAGATCCATAATTTGCACACTTGTTGCCGTATCAAGCGCTCCTGTCGGCTCATCGCACAAAAGTATCTCGGGGTCGTTTGCAAGAGCACGCGCTATAGCCACTCTCTGCATCTGTCCGCCCGACAGCTGACTCGGCTTTTTGTGAAGATGTTCTTCAAGTCCCACTCTCTCAAGAACCTCAATTGCACGTCTGTGTTTTTCCGCCGTTGCGACGCCCGACAGGGTCATCCCCATTTCAACGTTTTCGACGATACTTATATGCGGAATCAAATTGTAGCTTTGAAATACAAATCCGACGGAGTTGTTTCTGTAAGCATCCCAGTCTTTATCGGTAAAGTCCTTCGTACTCTTCCCTTTGATAACGAGGTCTCCCGTGTCGTACTTATCAAGACCGCCTATTATATTAAGGCACGTGGTTTTACCCGAGCCGCTCTTTCCGAGAATCGCGACGAATTCCTTCTTTCGAAACGCTACGCTTATTCCGTCAAGCGCCTTGGTTTCTATTTCTCCCACTCTGTATGTTTTCCGTATGTTTTTAAGTTCGAGCATTTAACACCTCCGCATTTTTAAAAAATATTGAAAACGGAAAAACGTTTTCCGCATTTCGGGCATACAACAGTATTCGTGCCCTTCTTTTTCGGCACAGGGAGTTGGAGTACCGCTTTGCATTCGGGGCATTTGCGATACCGCTTCGTTTTGATATTCTTTATTCTGTCAAACTGAAGTTTGAAGAACTGTTTGATGCTTTTCCAAAATCTCAAAAACGCCGCATTCTCTCTCGTTCGTGAATAAGATTTCTTGGACAGAAGTCTGTATATTGCAAACACGGCAAAAGCCGCACCCGACAGTTTCAAGACAAGCCTTACAACAACACCGGAAAAAAAGCCCGATATGAATTCAAGAATAATATATGCCGCAAGAAGTGCCCATGTCATCGCGTCCACTCCGTACATACAGTATCTACCGCTTAAAAATCTGACTAATTTCTCTTTCATAACCAACCTCCGTATCAGTATATATTCTACCACAAAACAAAAAGCGCGGTCAACGGTTTTAACAATATATTTATCCGTCTTTTTGTAAAAAAATATTGCAAACACTTATGAATTATGATAAAATAATTTAATAATTCATTGGGGGTGTACAACATGCTGTTTGAAAAGTCGCTTATGCCGGACTACATGTTCGGCTCATTCAGGGATATTACCCCGGATTTCATGAAGAGCATCGGCGCGAAGGCACTTATAAGCGATATCGACAACACCCTCGTTCCTTATGAAGTCGAAGAGGCAACGGACGAAATCGTCAATTGGATATCATCCCTCAAAAACAGTGGTATTTCCATCGCACTCGTATCAAATAACAAAGTACAGAGGGTCGAAAAGTTCAACGAGAAAATACGCTGTCCCGCATTCGCCGACGTCAGGAAACCTTCTGTTAAGTATATCCTCAAAGCCTGTTCCGCCGTCGGCGTAGAACCGAAGCATGCGCTGTTTCTCGGAGACCAACTTCTGACCGATGCACTTGCCGCAAAGCGGTGCAATATGCTCTGTGCCGTCGTGCCGCCGATAAAAGACAAGCAGACACTGTTCTTTAAGTTCAAAAGATTGCTTGAAAAGCCCTACATCAATAAATTCAATCGTGAACATTTGCAATAATATGTTTATTACAGTCTAACATAACAACCTGGATTTTTTCGCAAACAAAAGCGATATTTAATTAAATATTTAAATTGAAAGGACGGTATTAAGTTACCGACAGAGAAAATGACAAGACTTGACAGAATTAAAGAAAAACTCAGAACCGAAGGACTTGACGGAATTCTCATAACCTCGCCCGAAAATCACCGCTACGCATGCGGTTTTCACAATCCCGACGGTCAGCTTCTTATCACCTTGAACAAATCCTACGTATTGGCGGACTTCAGATATATCGAAGCCGCAAAGCGTGAAAGCGATTCGGCATTTGAGGTTATTATGCCTGATGCCGTTCTTTCGGAAGCTCTCAAAAGACTCGTACCCGAAAACGGCGTTAAACGCCTCGGATTTGAAGAAAGCTCCCTCAATTTCAAGGACTATATGCAGTTTAAGTCGGCACTTGAAAACTGTGAACTTTGCCCTGCCGAGGATATTCTCTCCTCCTTGCGTATAATCAAAACTCCCGACGAAATCGAGAAGATAGTCAAAGCTCAGCGTATAG
>CAZCSZ010000056.1:0-7129 GCA_964501305.1 uncultured Ruminococcus sp. | reverse complement strand
CTGAAGGCAACGCCCTGCAAAATGAACAGGGCACCCGATTTCTCGGGTGCCCGATCGATTATAAGATAATGTATGAAGTTTCAGCCGTTGTTGTCTGTGTCGGAAATGTCACTGTCGTCATCTTCGCTGTCGTTGTCATCGCTTCTCTCACCTTTGCTGTCGACATCGAAGCTATCGGTGCTGTCTTCACTGTCGCTGTCAGCCGTGAATACACTGTAGTTATCTGCGGAGTCTTTTCCGTTCTTCTTTTCTTCGGCTTTTCTTTCTTCTTCACGCTTACGCTCGTTTTCTTCGACTACACGGCGTCTGCGTTCATTTTCTTCTTCACTGCGCCTTCTCTTATCCGCCACCATTTCGTCAAGTTCTTCGAAGGTTGTCTCGCCCGTCATAACTCTTTCAAACTGTTCTCCGTCCATAGACTCGCTTCTTACAAGATATTCTGCTATGAAGTGAAGCTTATCCATATTTTCTTTAAGCAGTTTTAGGGCGCTTTCGTAAGCTTCATTCATTATTTTATGAATTTCTTCGTCGATTTTCGCAGCTGTTTCTTCGGAATAATCCCTTCCGCTTGAGAAATCTTTGCCGAGGAATACTTCGCTCTGTCCGTTGCCGAACATTACAGGGCCGAGGGCATCGCTCATACCGAGCTGCATCACCATTTTATGAGCTATCGAAGTCGCTCTTTCAATATCATTGGAGGCACCGCCCGAAATATCATCAAAGATAATCTGTTCAGCCGCTCTGCCGCCGAGAAGCATTGTGATTTTCTCTTTAAGCTCCTGCTTGTATACACTGTATTTATCTTCTTCGGGAATGTTGAGCGTATAACCGAGTGCATTTCCGCTCGGTATAATCGAAATTTGATGAACACGGTCCATTTTGGGGAGAACGAAGGATAATATCGCATGACCCGCTTCGTGATATGCGGTCTTTTTCTTCTCGCTCTCTTTAATCTTCATCGACTTCTTTTGAGGTCCCGCAACAACTTTTTGGAACGCTTCCTCTATGTCGAACATACCTATCAAGGTTTTATCTTTACGTGCCGCAAGAAGTGCCGCCTCATTGAGAAGATTGGCAAGGTCAGCTCCCGTAAAGCCCGATGTGGTTTTGGCAATTGTCGAAAAATCAACATCATCTTCAAAATGCTTGTTTCTAGCATGAACTTTTAGTATTTCTTCTCTGCCTTTGATATCTGGATAGTTGACCGTGATTTGTCTGTCAAATCTGCCCGGTCTCAAAAGTGCAGGGTCAAGAATGTCGGGTCTGTTTGTTGCCGCCATTACTATTATTCCCTCATTTGAACCGAAACCGTCCATCTCAACCAAAAGCTGATTTAGAGTTTGTTCTCTTTCGTCATGCCCGCCTCCGAGGCCTGCGCCTCTGTGACGTCCGACGGCATCTATCTCATCGATAAATATAATCGATGCGGGTGATTTCTTCGCTGTTTCAAACAGATCACGGACTCTTGATGCACCGACACCTACGTACAGTTCAACGAAGTCCGAACCCGAAATGGAATAGAACGGAACATCGGCTTCGCCCGCTACCGCTTTTGCAAGGAGAGTTTTACCTGTGCCGGGAGGGCCCATCAGCAAAACGCCATGTGGTATCTTGGCTCCGAGTGCGGTGAACTTTTTGGGGTCTCTGAGAAACTCAACGATTTCTTCAAGCTCCGCTTTTTCTTCGTCCGCTCCCGCTACGTCGGTAAAATATACCTTTTTGCTTTTGTCTCCCGAAAATGTTTTCGTTTTCGCTTTACCGAAATTCCCGATTTTCGAGCCTCTGCCGCCCGTTGCCTGATTCATCATGTATATCCAAATGGCAACGATGACTACAATCAAAATAATATAAGGCAGGTAACCGACCCACGCCGGAATTTGCGTCGGTGCGGGCATGTCGTATTCTTCAAGAACACCGCTTTGTGTCTGTTCCAAAATAAGGTCGTGCAGGTCGTAATAAAACAAGTCAAGACTGCGAAGTTTGTAAGTTACAACGGACTCTTTGCCGCCTTCTTCCTCACTTCTCAAAGTCATTGTCAGATTGTTCTTCTTGTCTATCTCAAAGTTTTTGACCTGTTCGTTTTGAAAGTATTTAACAACATCGCTGTATATTGCTTTTTCTGGAGCCGATTTCGACCATAAAAGAGCACATACTCCCAAAAGTGCACCGAAAATCAGCACATAAACGATAACCGTCTTTAATACTCGTTTCATCTATTTCTCCTCGGTAATTCTTGCTTTGTGATATGTTATTAACGCATTCGTTCGGCTTTTTTCGCCGACGCTCTCATTTGCCGTCCTGTTCGTATACACTGCGACTCAGAATGCCGACGTAAGGCAGAGTTCTGTATTTCTCGTCATAGTCGAGTCCGTAGCCCACTACGAATTCATTGGGTATCTCAAAGCCCACGTAATCGGGCACGAAATCAACTTCACGCCGTTCGGGCTTATCAAGAAGTGTACAGGTTTTAACGTCCTTCACACCGTTGATTTTAAGATACTCAACAAGATATGACAATGTCCTTCCGCTGTCGATAATGTCTTCGACTATAATTATGTTACACTCCGAAAGATCATGCCTGTTGAGGTCGAGAATAATCTTAATTCGGCCCGTGCTGGCAGTTCCAGCATATGAGGAAACTTTCATGAAGTCTATCTCAACGGGGAGCTTGATTTTCTTTATGAGGTCGCTCATGAACATTACACTGCCCTTAAGTATACCCAAAATCAATACTTTACCTTCACAGTTTGCATAATCCCTTTCGATTTCGTCAGCTACCCGCTGTGTTGCCTCGTCAAGTTGTGAAGGTGTGAGTAAAACTCTCTCTATTTCTCCGTTTTCAAGTTCGCCTGTGTTCGCAACATTGTTAATGTCCATTGTTTTCTCCGCCGCTTTTGCCGTTTTCTCTTCCGTATACGAGATACATTTCGCTTTTTTCTCCGTCTTTAACACCGTCTCTCGGCTCAAAACCCGGAATCCATACTATGCCGTCGTCGTCGCAAACAAGAGGCATGCTCTCGCGGACTTCGGCGGGTATCTTCTTTTCGCTCATCAGTTTCTTTACTTTGCGGTGATGACCTCTTATATAGTAAGAATCTCCGTCTCGCCTGTTTCTCGCATAAAGAGTACCTTTTATTTTATCATTATTAAGAGATGTAATTATTAACGGTTTGTAAATATTGCCCTCCGATGACGGGATTTCGTCATTAATATCCGTAAATCCGATTAAAAAACCATCCGACGTTCGCTCAAACACACTTTTTTTAAGTTCAAAAGAATACTTCTCCGACTTTTTTTTCAAGGGCTTCTCGTCTGAAAAGTACACTCTGTCCCCTATTATAAGGTTTAACCCGCCGGGAAAAGTCACCGACCCGTTTTGACAAAGGCAAATCAGCTCCGTTGCCGTTTTAAAGTTTGCTCTTGAAATATCGGTTCGGCTTTTTTCTGAATACATAATTTTCAATACCCTTGCTATAATGGGTGCTCCGAGCATACAGAGCTTACCTGCCAACGGTTCGTATCCGTTCTCCGCAACAAAAGAATATGCCTGCTTTTCAAGTGTTCTGTCGTCTTCACGTGCGAAGTGCGAAGCGACAAGTACTGCCTGCGGCGCTTTCGGATTTATCTGTTTAAGTATCGGGCTTACGTTGTGTCTTATAAGATTGCGTGTGTAATCGTCACTTTCGTTAGTAGAGTCGGTGACATAGTCGAGACCGTTTTGCTTACAGTAAGCCCTTATTTCGTCGGATGCAAGGCAAAGTAAAGGCCGCATATAAAAGTCTCTTATCGGGGAAATGCCGCCGATGCCCCGCGTTCCGCTCCCTCTCGCAAGGTTGAAGATAACCGTTTCAAGATTGTCATCGGCATTGTGAGCCGTCATGAACAATACCTTTGCAACTTCGGAGTGAAGTTCGGCTGCAATATTATTTCGGCATTTGCAGAAAAACTCATATCTTATGTTTCTCGCACACTCTTCTGTCCCTATTTTTTCTTTTTCGGCAATTGCCAAAATATCGACTTTTTCTTCTATGAAAGGAATGCTCCGTGCCCTGCAGAAATCTCTTGCGAAATCGTTGTCGCGGTTTGCCTCAATACCCCTTATCATGTGGTTCAAATGGCAAGCATAAAGCTTTTGACCCTTAAGGTATTTATCCAGAAAAGCGAGAAGAAATACCGAATCCGCACCGCCCGAAAATCCGACGGCAACGGCATTTGCATCTTTAAGCATTTCGTCAATGCCCGTATCTCTTACGTATTTACAGACTTTGAGGTAAATTGTGTCCTTCACGCTTCGAACTCCTTACAGTATAAATTATCCGAATGACGGTTTTGTGAATACGGAATGATATTTCAGCGATATGAGTCGCTTTTTTCTCCGTTTAAGACGATAATAGCTAAGACGGCACGTCCGACAATCAAAACCACCGCCGCCGCAACTATTGCCTCTATCATTCCGTCAATTTGCGAGACCGACGGTATAAGCGTTTTTGACAGCTCCGTCTCGCCTTTTTCGCAGATTGCCGAAGTAAGCAAAAGCAAGTGTCCCGTCACTCCGAGAAACATAGCACGGAACAGCCTGTCCGCTTTCTTTCTTATGTAAATCGATGCTTTCTTCATATTAACCCCCTTTTTTATATTCTACCATATAATATCGGGTACGGTCAATGAAGAATGCTTTCCGCTGTCGGTAACATTATCCTTTATAGATTATACATTCTGTCCGCCCTTTTGTCAAGGAATGCCGACTATAGTTTCCTTCTTTCGCGCAACAAAAAAGAGGTGGTGTGCACCTCTTTTCGGCAACACGAATAAAAGTGCGCCTAAGGTACAATAATATCGGCGTTATATAATACCGGTTATAAATATTTCAATGCCAATTCCGATTAGAATAATTCCGCCCAAAACAGTCGCCTTACCCGAAATCTTCGTGCCGAAAGTCTTGCCTATTATAAGTCCGACAAAGCACAGCGCAAACGTGACCGCTCCTATTATGAGAGACTCAACAAGAGCTTCGGTTAAGGTGTATGAAGACACGGTAAATCCGACCGACAGTGCATCTATTGACGTTGCAACACCTTGAATCAAAAGCGAACCTATGCCGACCTCAGACGGCGTTTCCTCGCCGCTTTTCTTGCGAAGTCCTTCAAAAAGCATTTTTCCGCCTATGTAGCAAAGCAGGGCAAGAGCAATCCACGGTATATACTTTTGAAAGGTATTAAAGTGTTCGGCAACCGTATGAACGCAAAGCCACCCCGTAAGCGGCATTATAATCTGAAATGCGGAAAACGTTCCCGCCACAAGACACATTTTGGACTTCTTCATATTAGGTTCGTTCAAGCCGTTTGCCATTGACACCGAAAAGGCATCCATTGCAAGTCCGATACCGAACATAATCGAGTTGACAAAGAACAAAAATCCGAAATTCATTATTACGCTCCATCCGTTAATCAATAAAGTGATTACATTCTACCACGTCAAGCTCAAAAAATCAATATTTTTTCGGTTTCGTGCACGAAAAAGTCGAAGAAAGTGTTTTAATATTATTTGAATTTAACGCTTAATTCTATTGCAAGCGGCGTTTGAATATGATAAAATATCTATACGGTAAATCGCAGCGCACGAACGCTTGCATGACTATAAGAGGATACGATGAACGAGAAAAATCGGAATACAATCAAGAAGCGGTTGACAAAGAAGGACATTTTGACCGTTCCTAATTTGTTGACTTGCATAAGAATATTGCTTATCCCCGTAATTATAGTGCTTTACGCCTATAAATACGACGTTGCCGCAGTGGCTGTAATTCTTTTGTCTGCCGCAACCGATA
Organism: uncultured Ruminococcus sp.; assembly: GCA_964501305.1. GTDB lineage: Bacteria > Bacillota > Clostridia > Oscillospirales > CAG-272 > RUG14199. The sequence goes on along the minus strand of CAZCSZ010000056.1, from coordinate 1,302 downwards.
TTGCAGACGGAATTATAGCGAGAAAATGTAATATGATTTCCGACCTCGGAAAATTCATAGACCCCGTTGCTGACAAGCTGACACAGGGAATAATCTGTATATGTCTTGCATCAAGGCACCCGAAAATGTGGCTTCTGATTTGCATTCTCGCCATAAAAGAAACGTTGATGTGCCTTATGGGCGGTCTTGTTCTCCGCCTCACCGATACCGTGGCGGGTGCTAAATGGTACGGTAAAGCGTGTACTGTTATCACCGAGGGCATTATAATGCTTCTGGTACTCTGGCACTCCGTCCCCGAAAGCACAGCAAACCTTTTGATTGATATCTGCATTGCGGCAATACTCGCATCGTTCGTGCTGTACACTCAATTCTATGCACGGCTCCTGAAAGATAGGCTTTCCGAAATCGCGAAAAACAAGAAGCTTTCTTCGGCTATCAAAGTGACGGTGATTTTCCTTTGGATATGCGTTATTGTATTCTTCGTTATCAACAGAGAAAATTTTACCTTAGACGGTATAATGGAATTCGTACCCAATAACCCCGTTTTGACCGTTGCCATGATGCTTTTCCTGTTCGCACTTAAAAGCGTCAGCGTTATTATCTACATTCCGATTCTGTATGCGGCAAACGGCATTCTGTTCCCTTTGCCGATAGCACTTGCGATAAACCTTGCAGGTACGGCAATTGTCTTGAGCGTTCCCTATTTCCTCGGAAAATGGACAGGCTCCGAGTTGTCGGGCAAAATAGCGGAAAAGTACCCGAGAATCAAGTATTTACGTTCTCTCAGAAAGAAAAACGATTTCATGTTCTCTTTTATCGTCAGAATTATCGGTATTCTCCCCGCAGACCTTGTAAGTTTCTATATGGGCGCCGCCGGTGTCGGTTACAAAAAATATCTTTCGGGCGGTCTTCTCGGATTTTCCGTCTCAATGGTAACTTTTTCCGTAATGGGTATGAGCGTTTCCGACCCTACGTCACCGGAATTCATTATTTCCCTTTCAATCGAAGTGGCTCTTATGGTTACATCACTTGTATTCCTTGCCGCAAAAAGGCATGCGGCAAAACGAAAATAAATACGTGCAAACGCAACAGTTATAATTTTGGCGGAACGGCATAACCGTTCCGTTTTTTGTGCAGTAACACCCGAAGCAATAGGTTCAGGGCAATCCGCTTGCATCTAACACTTGACACTTCTTGTGCCGGAACGGTGCAAGAAAGCAGAGGTACACATAAAAGCGGGCGGATTTTGTCCGCCCGTTTTATTTGTGGGATTAATGCTGTCCGCTTAATGAACGCCGTTTC
>CAZCSZ010000055.1:0-7232 GCA_964501305.1 uncultured Ruminococcus sp. | reverse complement strand
GCTTAATCCGTTCGCACCTCATGTTACCGAAGAAATATGGGAAAAACTCGGAGAAAAAGAGCTTCTCACACTTTCTCCGTGGTGTGAATATGACGAGGCAAAGACAGTTGAAAAGACAATTGAAGTTCCCGTTCAAATATGCGGAAAACTGAAGGCCACGGTTACCGTACCTTCCGATGCCGATTCCGAAACTGTTATCAAAACCGCAAAGGCCGAACCGAAAATTGCCGAATTGCTCATCGATAAAACGGTTATAAAGGAAATTTACGTTCCCGGAAAAATAGTTAATATAGTCGCAAAATAGGGCGACCTCGACACCAAATACATAAACGAGGGGTTTAACCATGAATGACAAGGTCTCCGTTATAATGGCGACTTATAACTGCGAAAAAACAGTGGAAAAATCGATTGATTCAATTCTTAATCAGACATATAAAGATTGGATTTTGATTATCTGCGATGACGGTTCGACAGACGGAACCTATGAAATATTGGAGAGATACAAACGTGATTATCCCGACAAGTTTCTGCTTATCAGAAATTCCGAAAACAAAAAACTTCCGTATTCACTGAACCGATGCATTGAACAAGTCGAGACTGAGCTTGTTGCAAGAATGGATGCCGATGACTTTTCCATGCCCGAACGGTTCGAAAAGCAGGTTGCCTTTTTAAAAGAGCATCCCGAATACGATATGGTCGGCACGGGCGTTACGGTATTTGACGGAACGAAGAAGATAGCCTCCATTATTAAATATAAGTGCCCGACAAAAGAGACAATGCTCCGCCAAAATGCTTTCTCTCATGCGACCGTCATGACATACAAGAGGGTATATGAAGAACTCGGCGGATATTCTCTTGACCCCACCGTTATACGTGTCGAAGATGTCGACTTATGGTGCCGTTTTCTTGCCAAAGGTTATAAAGGGTATAATTTACCCGACGAACTTTATACAATACTCGAAGACTGTAACGCTGTTAAAAGAAGGACATTTTCAGCCCGACTCAACAGTGCAAGAACAAGGTGCAGAGGGTATAAGATTATGGGTTTTAAAGGTTTTGTTTGTTATAAGCCTTATCTTTTGCTTTTAAAAGCGTTTATACCTGCATTTGTTTATAACGCTCTCCATAAGGTATCGTTAAAGTATAGCAATAATACATAACACGGTTAATCAGCATGAGCATTAAAAATGAGTTAAAATCTTTTTTGAATAATAATAATCCGTTTTCAAAAGCACACAAAAACAGTATGAGAAAAGCGTTGACAAACACCGAACCGACTTTTCTTTGCCCCAACTGCATCGGGGGGGTATTATTCCACGATCTCGGGATTCAATTCAGGTCACCAACCGTTAATTTGATGATGCTTCAGCGTGATTTTGCGAAGTTTGTCCTCAATTACGATTACTACATATCCCTTGACCCTGTTTTCTTCAAACACGACGAGTATACATGCCCATGCGCACATTTTGACGATATAACCGTTCATTTTACGCATTATAAAGACGGCAGTGAAGCGCTTAATGCGTGGAGAAGGCGTTCCGAAAGGATGAACCGTGACAACCTGTTTGTTTTTCTTGAAGAAAGAGACGGTCTCACAAAAGAGGATATGCTGTCTTTAAAAGATATCAAAGCGAAAGGTCTTGTTATATTTACAGCCGAAAGTTACCCCGATATTCCGTATACCGTTCAGATACCGAAGTATAAGAACGACGGCGAAGTCGGAAACATACTTAGAAAATCATTTTTTGACGAGCATCGTGAATATGAAGAATACTTCGACTTTGTAAAATGGTTTAACTGTTCAGATGGCAACTTCGATGCCGCGCCTTATATTAAACGATAGCGATTATTAAAATACAACCGTAAAGGAGCAATGTTGGGTAATGGGAAAGCCGACTTTGATTGTTTCTCTTGATTTTGAGCTGTTCTGGGGCATGCAGGACAGCACGAAACTCGATGATTACAGTAATAATGTTCTGGGTGGAAGAAAGGCCGTAAAAAGGCTTTTGGAGCTGTTCCGTGAGCATGGCATTCATGTGACATGGGCAACTGTCGGATTTATGTTTGCCGACAGCAAAGAAGAATGCCGTAGATACTTTCCCGAAAATATGCCTTCATATGAAAACGGTGCACTTTCAAGTTACCGCTGCTTTGACGAAATCGGCGAGAGCGAAACCGATGCTCCGTGCTTTTTTGCGCCGTCTCTCATAAAAGAAATAACAAGCTACCCCTACCAGGAAATAGCTAGCCATACTTTCTCTCATTACTATTGCAGAGAAAAAGGGCAAACGGTTGAACAATTCTGCGCCGATATGGAAAGCGCCAAAGCAATGGCTTTTGACAAAGGTTACGACTTAAAATCCGTCGTTTTACCCAGAAATCAGTGCGAAAGCGAATATATTAAGGTTCTTTCCGAGCTCGGTTTTACTTCATACAGAGACGAAGAAAACGATTGGATTCACGAGAAAATCAAAATAAGACCGCTGATGAGAATTCTACGCCTTGCCGATGTGTATATTCCTTTGACGGGCAAGGGCGGATATATCCCCAAAACCGAAGACGGGATTGTGAACCTTACAGGTTCAAGAATGTATAAGCCTTATTTTAAACCCCTCGCTTTTGCAGAGAGGTTGAAGGTTCACAGAATTAAGCGTCAAATGCTTCATGCGGCGAAGAACGGGCTTGTTTTCCATCTTTGGTGGCATCCTCACAATGTCGGTGTTAAAACCGATTTCCATTTGAAACAGCTTGAAGCGATTTTTGATTATTACAATATTCTAAAGGAAAAATACGGAATGGTGAGTCTCAACATGCAAGAGGCAACGCAAGAATTCATTGACAGGTAGGCTTTTATGTATCAATTTTACTATGCCGTCAAAACGGGAAAAGAGAATATAGCACCGACAAAAGCCGATATATCAAAACTGTTCGGCATCGAGGCGGTACGTCCCGCAATGTGGGAAGAACACTGCCTTGAATGTTCTGCTCCCGCATGTTTTGAGAGTTGTGTTCATTATCTTTCAAGAAGTGACGGCAGATGTAAACGCTTCGAAAACGGCCTTTTGACCTTTGAAAGCGAAAAAGCTTGCTGTAATAAGGCATGCCGTGTTAAGTTCCGTAAATGGGGAAATATGATGACTGTAATATTTCCCGCGATGCTTGATTTTAATCGGTATAACAAACTTTCGTCCGAATGCGAAAAGCTCGGACACTTTCTGTATTCTATTGACAGAAGTTTCCTTCCTATGGGGCTTCGCTGGCAGATAATAAGAACCTTGGAATATCTTCGCCGCCGCTGTCTTCGTAAACTGAAAGGAATACCTAACGGCGCCGATGCCTTTGTCTTTCATGCATACAGTTACTTTCCGGAGAATTTCAATCTTATAGTTGAAGTATACGATGACCATACTCCTGTTTGGAAAACAGCAATCAGTATTAAATCCGGAGAAAATATATCCGTTATAACCGAGCTGTCGGCGGAGTGTTCTAGGGCCGGCAACCTTGTAAAAGTATATCCTGAAAACAATATAGAAGCAGAACTTGATATTTATTGGTGCGATTTCGTAAAGGGCGCTTCGGCTTTGCCCGATACACCTTCGGATAAAGTTAAGTGTGTAGTATGGGATTTGGACAATACTTTGTGGGACGGAATACTCATTGAAACCGATGAACCGATTAAACTCAAGCTTCGTGAAGGCGTTCTTGATGTGATGTCTAAGCTTGATGAACGCGGTATTATACAGTCGATAGCGAGTAAAAACGACTTCGAACCTGCAATCCGTGAGCTTGAAAGGCTCGGAATTTCGGATTATTTCCTATATCCGCAAATATCATGGGGAATGAAAAGCACTGCTCTTGAAGAAATAGCAAAGTGCCTTAACATCGGAATTGATTCTCTTGCCTTGGTTGACGATTCAAACTTTGAAAGGGCAGAGGTGAATTCGAGATTTCCTCAGGTCAGAACGTATTCCGAAACCGATATTCCGAATTTACCCGAAAGAGCGGAATTTGACGTTCCCGTGACTGACGAGAGCAGAAACCGCAGACTTATGTATAAAGCGGAACAAAAGCGCAGTAGCGTACTTTCGCAAAACGGCGCAGACATCCTCGGATTTTTGAAGGAAAGCGGAATATCAATCTGTATATTCACGCCGACAGGCGAGGATGAGATACTTCGTTGCTTTGAGCTTGCAAGCCGTACAAATCAGTTGAATATGACCGGGCACAGATATACCCAAAATGAGTTTAAAGCCCTTCTTTCAAGCGACAAAAGCAAAACGTTTGCTTTTTCGTGTAAGGACAAATACGGCGAGTACGGTATTGTCGGCTTCGGAATGTATGATGTAAACGGCGAAATTCTTGAATTTTCCGAATTTGCAATGTCGTGCAGAGTAGCAGGGAAATTTGTCGAGAGTGCGCTCTTTTACGCTCTTTTGAATAAGGAAAGCTGTAAGAACGGCAAGTTCGAGGTTATCAAAACCAAAAAGAATATTCTTCTTCGCGACACGCTTGAAATAATAGGCTTTAAGCCTCTTGAAGAGAATTCAAACAGCGTGACTTATTCTTTCACATCGAAACTTAAAAACCGCAATACCGTAATTGTAACGGACAACTTGTAAGAACTTGACTGCATAAACGGTTCAATTTAATCGGAGGTTTACATGACCCACTTTGACAGAATAAAGTTGGTAATATGGGATCTTGACGATACCTTTTGGAAGGGGACTATTTCCGAAGGGGATGTCACTATTCCCAATGAACATGTTGAACTGATTAAATCACTGTGCGATATCGGCATTATGAATTCAATATGCAGTAAAAATAACAGGGAACCGACTCTTAAATATCTGTCCGATTGCGGTCTCTCGGATTATTTTGTTTTCCCTTCGATAGATTGGTCGCCCAAAGGGCAGAGAATATCAAAACTTATATCTGACATGTAGCTCAGACCCGCTAATGTTCTTTTTTGGATGACAATCCTTCAAATCTTGCGGAGGCGCTACATTACTGCAGTGATATATCCGTCGGTACTTGTGATATGGTAGACGGGCTTATAGCGTTTGCAAACAGCGCGGAAAAGAAAGACCTCGAACACAAAAGACTTTCACAGTACCGTGTTCTCGAAAAGAAGTTTGATTACAAAAAGCAGTACTCGTCAAACGAAGAATTTTTGAGCCAAAGCAATATCAAAGTTGATATTAAAACAGACTGCATCTTCATTTTCATGTGTTTTCTCAATGTCAGAATTCGCGGCAAACTCCCGCCAAAGATTATTTCATCAATAGCGCCTTTGACATTCGGTGTTTCTTGATTCATGCTCATTCCAATGTTACTGATATGACTTGGGGTGTGTTGGACATGCCTTCTCATATGACCGGTGCGTTATTCGTACTCTTTCAGTTCGCGGCTGTAATTTCGATTTTTGCCATCTGTGCCGCTGTAGACTTCATTCGAATAATCACAATAGGCAGAATAGAGAATATTCCGCTGCTTATAAATGTATGTGATAAGGTTCAAAACAAAGTTTCGGGATTATTTACGGCTTTGATTAAGGATTAATTTTTTATATACGGGAAGGTCTCATTCATGAAGAAAATTATAACATACGGTACATTCGATTTGCTTCATTACGGGCATATTAATCTATTGCGGCGAGCAAAATCACTTGGCGATTATTTGATTGTAGCGCTTTCCACAGACGAATTCAACAGCAACACGAAGAAAAAAATGTTTCTTTATTTATGAACAAAGAAAATTGCTGTTAGAGGCTGTACGCTATGTCGATTTAGTTATACCTGAACATTCGTGGGAACAAAAAGTATCTGACATTGCTGAATATCATGTTGACACTTTTGTTATGGGAGATGACTGGAAAGGTAAATTCGATTACCTTTCAGACTGCTGCGAAGTGGTATACTTGCCGAGAACGCCTGAAATTTCATCAACAAACATTAAGCATGATTTAAAGGAAACAAATAATGGATGATATCATTTTACGTCGATTGCAACTTACTATGCTTGAAATATTGAAAGTGTTTGATGCTTTTTGCAGAGAAAATTGCTTGAAGTATTCTCTATATGGAGGCACTCTTTTGGGCGCTGTTCGACATGAAGGCTTTATTCCATGGGATGATGACATTGATGTTTGTATGAGTAGGGCCGATTACGATGAATTTTTGGAACTGTGGGAGAAAAGCCATCCCGAAGGATACGTTTTACAGAATAAAGAGAATTCTGTTTACTATGACCAGTCGTTCTCAAAGATTCGCAAGGACCACACCACGTTTTTACAAGATGAACGCGAAATCGGCAATCATCACACAGGGATATTTCTCGACGTTTTTCCGATAGACCGTATTCCAAACGGATTTATTAAGCGTACCGTCTTTAAATTCAATTGTATGATGTACTTACTCTTGACAAGAGAGTTTGTTCCGCCAAAGTCCTCTTTTCCGGTTCGCTTTGTTTCTTCTCTTGTTTTAGCTTTTATTCCAAAGTCAAAAAGGACTAAGACCAGACGTAAACTTTTATCTAAAATAACGATGCACAATGGGACACTTGAATATGAAACTGTCAGCATTGAAACAATGCGCACAATCAATAGCCCGTTTTTATCAAAAATGCTTGATTCTTATACTCAATGTATATTTGAAGGAGAATCTTTTATGTGCTTCTCGGATTGGAATGACTATCTTCGCATAGAATTCGGCAACTACATGGCTCTTCCTCCCAAAGAGGAGAGAATATGGCGTCATCATCCCTTAATAATCGACTTTGAACGCAATTATGAAGAAATACCGAAAGATGAGCTCAGGATTTTAATGCCAAAAGCCGAACAATAGTTCTTTGTGCAATCAGACGATTGCTTCGGAATGATTGTAAATCAATCTTCGACGGTACTTTATGTCGGCATTACAGTTGCAATCTCTGTCCTCAATTGCATTTTTAACCTAATTCGGGATTTTGTGAAAAAAACTATTGACAACAGGGGAAAGAAGGATTATAATATACAAGAGATTTTCTCAGCTGCTTAAAGCGAAGGGAGGGAAACGGAATATGGCAGAAATCAGAGTTAAAGAGGGCGAATCCCTTGATAATGCGCTTCGTCGTTTTAAGCGTCAGTGTCAGCGTTCGGGTATTCAGGCAGAGCTCCGCAAGAGAGAATGTTATGAAAAGCCCAGCGTAAAGAGAAAGAAAAAGTCAGAAGCTGCACGCAAACGTAAATTTAAGTA
>CAZCSZ010000054.1:0-7253 GCA_964501305.1 uncultured Ruminococcus sp. | reverse complement strand
TCTCGTGACTATAGAGGAATTCGGGAGTTATGCCGAACAGCAGGTAGTCATTCGGTGATTCCCTGAGCCTTACCTCAGCTCCGAACAGGACATTAAGCCTGTCTCCTGCCGCTTTCTTCATTTTATTATATCCGTCGACGAAGAAATCGATTTTTTCCTTCCAACACTTGCTTTCGTTTTCGATGCTGAAGCTGTACGGGGACAGGTGGTTTGTCAGGACAACGGTGGAATATCCGTATTTTAAATACTTCTCAACTGTATCCTCTGCGTTTTCAAAAGCACACCTTGAGACCTCCGAGGTGTGGCAATGCAATTCGGTTTTATATTTCACGGTTTTGCCTCCATTTTGATTAATTTCAAGCATATTATATACCCGAAGTGGCAATAAGTCAAACATATAAGCGCAATTTTATTGACTTTTTTGATGTCGGGCGATAAAATATATTATATTGACGGAGGTGTTCGCAATGGAGCAAATAAAGTCCTTTTTCAGTGATAATATTGTGGGCGGCTGTATTAAAATACTGCTTGCCGCCGTTATTCTCGCTGTCGGCATGTGGCTCGTCGGCATAATTATGAAAGCCCTTAAAAAGGGCAAACTGTTTGCCCGTATTGACCCATCGGCAAGAGGTTTTATACTGAGCGCCGTATCGATTTTACTTAGAATACTAGTTGTAATTACGGCAGCCGCAAACCTCGGTGTTCCAATGGCATCTGTTGTTGCCGTAATCGGTTCTGCCGGAGTTGCTGTGGGTCTTGCTCTTCAAGGCGGACTCTCCAACATTGCCGGTGGCATTATGATACTTGTTACTCATCCGTTCGGTGTCGGCGATTTTATTACGGCGGGTTCTGAGTCGGGTACGGTTGACAATATATCGATTTACTATACGACACTTATTACGTCCGATAATAAGAAAACCGTAATACCGAACGGTACTATCACAAGTTCGACGGTCACTAATTATTCCGCAATGAAAACAAGACGTGTGGACTTGGATTTCACGGTATCGTATTCAGCCGATACTGACAAAGTGAAAACCGTTCTGAACGAGACGGTTCAGTCGGACGAACGGATACTTAAAGACCCGAGACCGCAGGTGGTTATGTCGGCGCTTGAAGAGAACGATGTTAAGTTTACCGTGCGTGTATGGGTCAACTCCGCAGATTATTGGAACGTATACTACGGTACTTTGGAAAATGTTAAACACCGATTTGATGCCGAAGGGATTGAAATTCCGTTCCCGCAACTCGATGTTCATATTACGAAGTAGATTTGTCTTCGGGTTCTTTTGCACCTGTATATACCGACATACGGGATATCATTCCGTGCCGAATTTGTGCTTTGACTGTCTTTCTTGAAATTTCGCCTGTTACACGGCGTAGTGAGAGGTATATTACAAGCTCGTATTCTTCGATTTTTGACTTGTCGTACCTTACGGTATAGACAGCTCCCATCGGGAAATCCTCTGATTTAACATATCTTTCCGCCTCCTTGACAATTTTTTCGCAAAAAGTGTTAACGAGGGTGTATGAGGGGTTATTCCATTTCGGCAGAACGCACCTTACGGATTTCTTTATGAAAGTGATTTCTTTGTACATTATTTACCTTTCCTAATTATAAAAACCAACCGCCTTAAGCAGAAAGGGGACGGCAATGAACAACTATTCTCCCACGGCCGACAGAATAAGGCCCGAAAGTTTTGATGATATGGTGGGACAAGCTCATCTTGTCGGTAAAAACGGGGTACTTCGTAAATTTACGACTACAGGCAAAATACCCAGTATGATTTTCTTCGGTCCTCCCGGAACGGGAAAAACCACAGCCGCACGTATTATCGCAAAGTCAAGCGGAATGGAAATGCGCCATTTGAATGCTACGACGGCAACGACGGCCGATATCCGTTCCGTTGCCAACGATGCTAACGGAATTATGGGTCATAACGGTATTCTTCTGTACCTTGATGAGATACAGTATTTCAGCAAAAAACAGCAGCAAACGCTTCTTGAATATATAGAGGACGGCAGGATAACTCTTGTAACCTCGACTACCGAAAATCCCTATTATTATATATATGATGCACTTATTTCGAGATGCGCTGTTTTCGAGTTCAAAAGTGTGTCCGAAAAAGAGATATTTCCTCATTTAAAGAAAATATTCGGCAGTATTGCACCCGAAGGTGTCACTGCCGACGATAAAGCGCTCTCCTATATTGCAAGATGCGCCGCAGGTGATGTACGACGTGCTGTTACCATGCTTGAAAATGTCATAGTTTATGCCACAACCGACGAAGGTGGAGGAACGGTTACTCTTGAAAGTGCCAAAATGCTCACGCCCGGTATTTCAACAGGAGCTTTCGACACCGACGGAGACGTGCATTACGATTTACTGTCGGCACTTCAAAAATCTATAAGAGGCTCCGACCCCGATGCGGCTGTTTTCTATCTTGCACGTCTTCTTGAAGGCGGGGATTTGATTTCTCCGTGTCGAAGACTTATGGTGATTGCATCCGAAGATATAGGCGAGGCATACCCTCTTGCCGCGGTTGTCACGAAAAGCTGTGTTGATACGGCGAAGGAACTGGGACTCCCGGAGGCCGCAATTCCGCTTGCAAATGCCGCCGTACTGCTTGCCACCGCACCGAAGTCGAACAGCGCTTATAACGCTATTCATAGCGCTCAGGACGACGTTAAAAACGGTCTTGGGGTCACCGTTCCGACTCATTTGAGAAGTCCGATGTTCAGCGGCTATGAATACCCTCACAACTACCCCGGCCATTATGTCCGTCAGCAGTACCTTCCCGACGATTTGAAAGACAGAAAGTACTATATCTACGGTGACAATAAGACAGAGGCTGCCGCAAAGGCATACTGGGACAGCATCAAGAACAAAGATAAACAATAACACAATTGCCGCCGTTACGGCGGCAATTGTGTTGCAAGCAGATTAAAGCGAAAACGGCGACGTTTTTTTGTCGGATACGGCATTGGCTGCTATAGCGATAAACCGCTTGACAATTTTGTTTGCCGTTGCAATATCCGAAAACAGTCCGAAAGAGAGCTTAGGTGCGTTTTCGGTTTTGATTTTAACCGTTGCGGGGTCATTCGGCACGAGTAAGTCGGGAAGTATCGCAACACCGAATCCCGAACGGGCGAGTACATATGATTCCGCAGAGGAAGAACAAAACTGAATATCCGTGAGGTTTTTTCCCTGTGCCAACTGAAGCTGAAAATTCGCCATTTCGGGTGAAAGCGACATAGGGTCGCAGAATATAAGCTGTTCGCATCGGAGGTCATCTGCATTTACCGTGTCTTTTCTTGCAATATCTCTGTCGGCTTTGCTAACACATACGGCGTCACTTTGTAACAGCTCGGTGTACTTTATCCCCTGATGTGACAGGTGACTGTCGTTAATGCCGAATATCAGATCGATACGCTGAATTTCCATCTGCCGAAATAACTGCTCATACGGAGCAACTTCAAGTTTCGGATGTAAATTCGGCGTTTCTTCTTTGAGTTTTGTCAGAACGGTGGAAAGCATTGCGAGCTGAATGTAGTTGCCGCAACCGACAGAAATCGTCTCAATCGGTTTTTCGGCTGAACGGAACCTCATTTTTGCTTGAGATTCGAGAGCGAGCATACTTTTTGCATCTGCCACGAAAGCTCTGCCCTCAGCGGTCAGCTCGACATAGCGGGTAGAACGGTAGAATAACTTCGTTCCGAGTTCGTCTTCAAGCGATTTTATTTGGTGGGTTACAGCAGGTTGTGATACGTTCATCTTCTTTGCGGCGTGAGCGAAGTTCAAAGCATTAGCGACGGCAATAAAGCATTCAAGTTGAAAAGAATTCATAAAGTCTCCGTTTAAGAAATATTAATAATGTAGATTAATATAGATTTTAGCACTTTTACGACTGAAAGTCAAGGACTTTGATAAGTATATCTTATTGATTATAATAAATATCAATTAATAAATTGGCGCTCACCTATTGCGAGTGCTAAACAAATGTGATACAATAGCTAAACGAAAATAAAGACGGATAATTGACCGCCGGGCAATCGGCGGTTGTCCACAACCGTTTCGATACATCTTCGAATGTGCATCCAAACGCAGACTTAGGAAGGAATTGTGTATGAATAAAGTCAAAAATCATCACGCCAAGGCTGTCGGTATAATCAAAGACGCCCGTCAAAAGCCGGATGCTCTTGCGGAATACCTTTACGAAACTATAACAGGTGAAGAATTTATGAGTATATTCAATTCTTGAGGAGGCAATATGATAAAGATTTTCAAAAACTTTTCCAAAAAGGAATATCTACTGATGGCAATTGCAGTTCTGTTTGTTGTCGTTTCAGTATGGTTTGATCTCACTGTGCCCGATTATATGTCGGAAATTACAATGCTTGTTCAAAGTCCCGGCAGCACGATGTCCGATATCCTTGTGACAGGCGGGAAAATGCTTCTTTATTCTTTGGGAAGCTTTGCGGCGACTGTAATCACGTCGGCGTGCGCCGCAAGACTTGCGGCTGGGCTCGGAAAAACTTTGAGAGGAAAGTTGTTCCACAAGGTTCAGTCATTCTCAATGGAAGAAATCAACCGTTTTTCGACTTCAAGTCTGATTACGAGAACAACAAACGACGTGGTACAGGTGCAAATGCTCATAATCTTCGGATTTCAAATGATAGTAAAAGCGCCTATAACCGCAGTTTGGGCGATACTTAAAATATCGGGAAAATCGGCAGAATGGACTATGACTACGGCAGTTGCCGTTGCGGTACTTATGGGCGTTATCGGTGTATGCATAGCTATTGCATTCCCGAAGTTTCAAAAGATGCAGACTTTAACCGATAACCTTAACAGAATAGCAAGGGAAAACCTCACGGGTCTCAGTGTCGTCAGGGCGTATAATGCCGAAAAGTATCAGGAAGAAAAATTCGAAGGCGCAAACGAGGCTCTTACGTCAACTCAGCTGTTCACGCAACGTACAATGTCGTTCCTTATGCCGAGTATACAGCTTGTAATGAGCGGACTGTCTCTTGCGGTATTTTGGGTGGGTGCATATTTGATTGACAGTGCCGCACTTGCCGATAAGGCTGTTCTGTTTTCGGATATGGTTGTTTTCTCATCGTACGCAATACAGGTTGTTATGGCGTTTATGATGCTTGTAATGATTTTCATAATGATGCCGAGGGCTCTTGTTTCGGCAGGAAGGATTAACGAAGTGCTTGACACCGAACTGTCAATTACCGACGGCAAATGCGAGACGGCAAAAGACGGTGTTGTCGGTGAGGTTGAATTCAAAAACGTATCTTTTCGCTATCCGGGAAATGAGAAAAATGTGCTTGAGAATATATCGTTCACTGCCAAAAAAGGCGAGACGGTTGCCTTTATCGGTGCAACGGGCTGCGGCAAAAGCACACTAGTGAACCTTGTGCCCCGTTTTTATGATGTGACTGAAGGAGCGGTTACCGTTGACGGAATCGATGTGAGAGATTATTCTCAAAAAGAGCTCAGAAATAAGATAGGGTATGCATCTCAAAAGGCAATACTGTTCAGCGGAACGATTGAAAGCAATATAGAATTCGGTGACAGCGGCAGAGCGACTTTGCCTGTTGAAAAGGCGTTGGAAACAGCGCAAGCGAGCGACTTTGTTAATAACGTAAAGGGCGGCGTCGACGGATATGTTGCGCAGGGCGGTTCAAACTATTCTGGCGGTCAAAAGCAGAGGCTTTCAATCGCACGTGCCGTTGCAAGGGATGCCGAAATAATGATATTCGACGATTCATTTTCGGCGCTTGATTACAAGACTGACAAAGCTCTTAGAAAAGAGCTTAAAGAAAAATACGGCGATAAAACGGTTCTGATGGTGGCGCAAAGAATCGGCACTGTAATCGATGCCGATAAAATTATAGTCCTTGACGGCGGCAGAGCTGTCGGTATGGGACGTCATAGCGAGCTGCTTGAAAACTGCGAAGTATACCGACAGATAGCGCTATCACAACTGTCAAAGGAGGAACTTGCCTGATGGAAAACAAAAAATACGGCCCGCCCGCCGGAAGGCGCGGACCCCGCGGGGGACACGAAAAGCCTAAAGATTTGGTCGGCACGTGGAAAAAACTTCTTTCTTACTGCAAGAAGTACTCATTGGGCCTTGCCGCCGGTGTACTTTGTGCCGCTTTCGGCACCGTTCTGACACTTCTCGGGCCGGACAAACTCGGAGATTTGACAAATGAAATAGAAAAAGGGCTGCTGACGGGAATCGATTTCGGCGCGGTTACCGAAATAGCGGTAACTTTGGTATGTTTCTATTCCGTGGGTTGGATTTTGTCCGTTGTCCAGAACTTTGTAATGGCGACTGTAACGCAGAAAGTATCGAAGAAAATGAGAGGGGATATCTCGAAGAAAATAAACCGACTTCCGATGTGGTTTTACAATAAAACGAAGACGGGAGACGTCCTCTCGCGCATAACAAATGATGTCGATACCGTAGGTCAGTCCCTCAACCAAAGCATCGGGAACCTTGTTCATTCCGTTGTTCTTCTTGGGGGAAGCCTTGTTATGATGATAATAACCGATATCAGAATGACGGGTGCCGCAGTTGCGGCAAGCCTTATCGGATTTGCCCTCATGTTTGCCATCATGGGCAGAAGCCAGAAGTATTTTATGAGACAGCAGAAATGCATAGGCGATTTGAACGGTCATATTGAAGAGATTTATTCGGGGCATACCGTAATTAAAGCATACAACGCCGAGGCTCAAACGGGCGGAAAGTTTGATGTTCTCAACAACAACCTTTTCGAAAGCGGTGTAAAGGCGAATATACTTTCGGGACTTATGCAACCGATAATGGCGTTCATCGGAAACCTCGGCTATGTTGCCGTTTGCGTTGCGGGAGGCGCACTTGCACTTGACGGAAAAATCGAGTTCGGAGTAATAGTGTCGTTTATGATGTACGTCAGATACTTTACACAACCGCTATCCCAAATTGCTCAGGCAATGCAAAGTCTGCAGTCTGCTGCTGCCGCAGGAGAAAGAGTATTTGAATTTCTCGGTGCAGAGGAAATGGAAGATGAAAGCACAAAGAGCCTAAAACTCAAAACCGTCAAGGGCGGAGTTGAATTTGAAAATGTCAGATTCGGCTATGAAGATTCCGCTAAAATTATAATAAATAATTTCTCCGCATCGGCAAAACCGGGACAGAAAATAGCGATTGTCGGCCCCACGGGAGCGGGGAAAACGACGATGGTTAACCTTCTTA
>CAZCSZ010000053.1:0-7261 GCA_964501305.1 uncultured Ruminococcus sp. | reverse complement strand
CATCGGTATACACTTCGAAGGTGTCTTTATCCGTTGCGGTTTCAAAGGCGTGAGTTACATACGTCAGGTTTGGTTTTTCCGCCTCGCCCGTCATTTTTCTGAACAATCCGTTCATTTTCTCGGAAAGAAGCGACATATACTCATATCGGTAGGATGCAATGACAGCCCCGCTTTTTGACATCTGTTCGGCAAGCGTTTCCCAAAGAGCCATAGGCACACTTTCGCCCTTTGCCGCCGATTTTAACAGGGCGTTTCTGTGCGCGAGCACTTTCCCGTAGTCGGCAAGAGAATGCATGTATCTTTCGGACAACTGCGAAATCGCAATGTCGAGAAACTGTCGCCTGAGCTTCGGCGCTCCGCTGACGAGAAACAGATGCGAGGGGCAGAAAAGAACCGCTCTGAAACTGCCGATAAGCTCAGTCATCCCCGTCAGTTTTGCTTTGTTTCTGTAAACTGTTTTCCTATCTGTTGAATTGGATGGAATAATGATTTCAAGCGGTGTATTATGGCCGTCTGAGCCTCTTCTGCACGTCATTTCAAGCCGAGCGAAGTCTCGCCCAAACATTATCATTTCCCTATCCTTAACGCCCCTAAAAGAGCGTCCTCGGGCGAAATAATATATCCCCTCCAATATGTTACTCTTTCCCTGAGCGTTCTTTCCCCACAAGACATTTATTCCGTCGGAAAAGGGAACCTCGACATTTTCCAAATTTCTGAAGTTGGTGAAAACACATTTTTCGCATAACATAAAGAGGCCTCCTTCCCGCTGTTTTATATATATAGTGCCGCAAAAAGAGCACTTCCTGTCTTGAACGGCTTTTCGGATTTCGAAAAGTTCAAAAATACAGGTATCGTATAATCGAAACGCTGTTTTACATGACTTTGGGGCGCCGTAAACAGAGCCGATTGCCTGTATTTTCCGACTGTCAAAAAAAGCTCAAAAGCATAACCCTTCAGTTATGCTTCCGAAATGCCGCCCGCACATATCGCACGGCGGTTTTTATTACGTTGTTATTCGTCAATATCAAGGTCGAGAAGCCTTATGTCAAGGTCATCTTCGTTTTCCTCGGGTATGTTCTCATCGCCTTCACCCGAGACACGCAAAGTCTTGATTTTCTCTTCGATTTCAGAGAGGAGTTCCGGACTTTCCTCTATTACCTTCTTTGCGTTATCCTTACCTTGCGCCAGCCTTTCTCCGTTATAATAGAACCAACTTCCGCTCTTCTCTACAACGCCGAGTTCGATTCCCATATCAATAATCTCACCGGTTTTGGAAATGCCCTTGCCGTAGATAATATCGAATTCCGCCACCTTGAAAGGCGGAGCTACTTTGTTCTTTACGACTTTGCACTTTACTCTGTTGCCGTAAATCGCCGTGCCGTTTTTAAGCACTTCGCTCTTTCTTATGTCGATTCTGACCGATGCGTAGAACTTGAGAGCACGTCCGCCTGTCGTCGTTTCGGGATTACCGTACATAACGCCGACTTTTTCTCTGAGCTGATTTATAAATATTACAACGCAATTGGAATTTGAAATCGATCCCGAAAGTTTTCTCAAAGCCTGTGACATAAGTCTTGCGTGAAGTCCGACGTGACTTGCTCCCATATCGCCTTCAAGTTCCTGTTGCGGGACGAGTGCCGCTACGGAGTCGATTACTACTATATCAATGGCACCAGAACGCACAAGTGCTTCGCAAACCTCAAGCGCTTGTTCGCCGCTGTCGGGCTGCGACACGAGAAGTTCATCTATATTTACGCCGAGATTTTTGGCATAAACGGGATCAAGTGCATGCTCAGCATCAATAAATGCCGCCTCTCCGCCGTTTTTCTGCACCTCTGCTATCGCATGGAGCGCAACCGTCGTTTTACCCGAAGATTCGGGGCCGAATATTTCAACAATTCTTCCCTTCGGAAGTCCGCCTATTCCGAGAGCAAGGTCAAGTCCGAGACTGCCCGTCGAAACAGAACCTATATTCATGTTCGCGCTCTCACCCATCTTGATTACTGTTCCTTTTCCGTAACTGCGTTCAAGCTGAGATATAGCTGACTCAAGCGCCTTCTTCTTAGCCGTTTTGTCGTCTATCGGAGATACGCTTTCTATCTTCTTTTTAGTTGCCATTGATATTCCTCACTCTTTATTATCAAATACTTTCGGCCGTCGCCTTTGAGATAAGTATATTATAATATATTAAAGCGTCAAAGTCAATAGTCAAATGACACAAAATGAACATCTGTTCTCGCGTAATTGCGCTTTAAATGCACCAAATAGCCCTCAGGCAAAATCTTTTACGAAAAATTTTCAATTTATGCACTCGCATTCCCGCAAAAACCGCATCAAGCCGAAAGAGAGTTTAATTTTACTATGCACACGGTACAATCGTCGGCATTGATCCTTCTCTTCATTGCCTCCTCGACGGCTCTCTTTGCTCCGGCGTTAAGGTCTTTTCCGACAAACGACGGTGATGTGAGTGCATCGTAAAGCCACGCCTCTCCGTCATCCTCCGGAATTGCTCCGTCCGACATCATTACAATTCTGTCCCCCGCGCGCAGCCTCATTTTCGTTTCCTTTGCGAAGGGCTTTTTAAGTATCCCCACTGGAGGGGTGTCCGAATCTATTCTGAACAGTTTATTTTCCCTCAGCACAAATGAAGGGGCAGCACCGCTTTTGATAAATGATGCTGTTGCACCGAACGGATCGATTTTCAAAAGGTCAACCGACGACGAACATTCAATTCTCCGTTCCCTTGTGAAATTGTTCAAAAGCATCAGAGCCGTATCTACGGGGCATCCCGCACCTATCATTTTCTCAAGAAAAACACAACTCACTCCCGAAGTCAGCGCGGCATAACGCCCGCTTCCCATACCGTCACAAACAAGCATATAAAACGAGCCGTCATCTCCTTTAAACGAGATTGCACGGTCACCGTTTGCCTCATATCCGTTTGCACCTTCACTGTATCTTCCGTATGATACCGAAAAGAGTTTTCGGCTTTCCATGAACATATTCAACCTATCGTAATCAACAGACATTTCGGGTTCTCCAAGCGCTGTTTTAAGCGCATTCTCGGCTATTTCCCTTATATCGGAGGCTCCGCATGTCAAATCTCGCACATCAAAGCCTCTGACATATATTCTGGGCCTTTTCCTGCCGTAAACGGCAATGCTGTCGCATCCGATTTTGTTCTTCTCAAACTCAAGCTTTAACTTATCGGTCATTTCGGCGTTCTTTGCGCTCTCGCTGTCCGCCTCGGCAACAGTTTCCCTTATCAGTTTCGCCATAACCGCATAATCCCCCGCATAAGCCGATGTCTTGTCCGTTTTTGAAGCGTTTTCAAATACTTTTGCGTATTCCGAATTAATCGCGTCGGCGATTTTGTCAAGCATCGGACACCCGCGCGCCATTGAATCGGAAAATGAATCTATACCGACCCTTCCTTTTTCTTTTAAATCAAATGCCGCTTTTTTAACCGCACTGCCCCTTTTGAAGTCCTCTCGATAATGACATATCTCCGATTTCGCGCAGTCTGTGCAGTATTCGGAAAACCCTTTTTCGCAGACAGAAAATATTTCTAAAGAATCGGGAACGCAAAGCCTTTTGGAAAGGCCCGAAAAAACGCTCGCCATATGATTCATGGCATCACTTATCTTCTTAAGCCTTGTTGCCACATCAGATTCTTTCTTCTCCGATTTAACATTTCTTTCAGTTGTAAATGATACCTTCGAAGGTAGAATATGAAAGCTTGCCGAAGGATAAAAGAGAGCAGTCGCAAGTATTATTTCAGGAATAACTTTCGATATAGCCGATACACCGTCGGAATAAAGCGCCCAACTTGCCGCCGCAACAGCGGCGCCGAAGCAACCCACGCCGAGAGAAAATCCCGACAGTGCCGCAAGAAGTGCTCCCGATACGGCATACATTGCCGCAAGCGACGGTTCGAGTGCTATACCACAGAAAAAACCGAAAAGAACACCGTCTGATACGCCAAGACACCATGCACTCCACATTGTGAATACCATTGCGCCTATTACAGCAATGCTCATACCGCCTATTCTTACATCGGCAAGCGAAAGAATAAGCGCATATGCAATTGCCCCGATACCCGCTTTACGCATGACATGAGACACATCTGCCGAACTCACTGCAGAAAAAGCGATGGTGAAGACGGGTATAAGCATAATTCCGAGAAAAGACGAAAAAACATCATACCACAAATTCCCGCCTGTTATTATTCCGAAAGCTCCGATAGCAGTCGCCGCCGCAAGTGACACAAGCGCATTTGCGCCTATTCCGCTTGTAAAAGCCTCATTCAGTTTGGAATATGTACCGTTCTTCTGCATTTTTTCTCCGACGAAGGCAAACGGTTTGCACCGTATGCACCCCGTTTTGACAATCCCAATGCTTCCGATAAACATTCTGACAAAGAAAGCGCCTGCACACACAGCTGCGCGTATACAGCCGAACGCACCTTCCCCCGTAGAAGAAATGAGAGTTCCCATAAGAGCGGCAGCTCCGCCCGCAAGGCTCGTCGACGAGCAAACAGCCGCAATACCAAGCGGCGCACATCCGAGTGCGGGGGAAGTAGCCGAACACAAAAAGGTAAAAACAAGCGGTAAGACGAGGCGCAAGGCCGTTGCAGATATGTTCTTTACCGCACTTTCGTTTTCGACAAAATGTCTGAGAACGGTTTTTGCCGCTTTACCTATAACGCTTTCTTTCGTCTCCTTTGAGACACCGATTTCAGCCCCCGTCGAATTCTCCGTAACTTCATTTTCTCTGTCCATTTTTTTGACCGTCCTTTCTTCAGTGCGGTCATTCTATCATTTCGAAACCGAAAGTTACGTCGAACAAAAATCGGTGTTCCGTAGCGTAAAATGCGCTTTATGTCTCATTTTAACTCCGTTTTGAAAACAAAAAAGTTTCCCACGCATTTCCAAGAACAAAAGGTCGGGAAACAGGTGGGAAACGATTATGATTTTAAAATGCCGATATCGGAAGGTCAGGGTCCTCTTTACTTTTTTCGATAGCTTTTATAATGACATGGTAACTCACTTTGTCACTTACACGCACAAGAACTCTGTCTCCCTCTTTTTTACCCATGATGGCTTTTCCGAGAGGAGATTCTTTTGAAATATTACCTGTAAACACATCGTTTCTGAGCGTCGTGACAAGCCTTATTTCCGACGTCTCGTCGTCGTCCTCATAATAGAGAGTGACCTTATCAAACAGTCCAACTGCATCCTCGGCGCTGTCGTCCGAAATAACGACTGCCGTTGCTATCATATTCTCAAGATAAGCAATTCTGCTGTTGTTCCTCGAAAACTCTCTTTTTGCAGTACGGTACTCGTCGTTTTCGCTCAAATCCCCAAGCTCTCTTGCGGCTCTTATATTTTCGCGAAGAGAAGCGTTGGCCGCCTTTCTCTCGTCAATTTCATCCTGCATCTTCTTTATATCGACTTTTGTCAGTTCGTCGTGCATTATAAACCTCCCTTTAATCAGCTGCCCTTAAGCACAAAAAATCAAATACCGCCCTTCGAAGCTCCAAGTGAAACAACGGCAAAAGCACCTTTAAGCTGTCACATCTTCGAGCCCATATATCCGACTGTACGGGAACGGAGATAAGTGCGGTTAAAACAAAAAACACTTCAAATGAAGTGTTTTTTGTTGGAGCTACTACCGGGATTCGGACCCGGGACCTCGTCATTACCAATGACGTGCTCTGCCAACTGAGCCATAGTAGCATTCCAAGCAGAATTATTATAACAAACTTTAAATCAAAAGTCAATAGCTTTATGCAGTTTTCTTGAAACTCTGTAAATTCTTAAAGCACTTGCCGCAGTGTAATTCAGACGGTGAATTTGAAAATGGAATATACCTCGTTCGGCAGACGATTTTAAATTCACCCGTCGGCCGGGAGCTGAAAGAAGAGGGCCAGTCCTTCAAAAAACGCCGAATATACAACCGTGCGGTATATAATCTGTCGGTTATTCGGACACCTCTTAACCATACAGTCAAAAAACAGGCGCAGCCGAAGTCACACCTGTTTTCAGAATGCTCGTAAACAAAGTCGAAATGCAAGGCGCAGAAGAGTCATGCAAAACTGCTGTGCAAGACTTTATGCCCCACACGGACAATACGTCTTTTGAAATCGGCAGTGCCGACTCTCCTGTTCCGAGATATTTCGATTTATAATACGGGATTTAAAGTTCAAACACGCTCATATATACACATTCCGCAGTTATAAATAATACAGCCGTCATCGGTAACGTCTATATCAACGAAGGGGTCAACATCTTCATCAAGAATTTCGCCCTCAAATCCGCTGTCGTAGCGATATTTTCCGTCATGTTCTTCCCAACGAGTGGAAAAAGCAACTATGTAACCGTCATCGCGTATTTCGACGCCTTCCGCCTTTGCCATTTCGAGATAATCGCCTTCCGCCTTAACAACTGTGTTCAGCGTGCCGTCCTCTGAAAATTCAAGAAGCATATCCTTGTTTTCTTCAAACATATACGCAAATTCTTCGGGTATATCCTCCGCCGTATAAAGCTTCAGTCCTTCGTCGGTGGGGGCATAAATGCTTTTGAGTTTCCACTTTCCTATGATATTCATTACAGCATCCTCCTTCCGTTACGCCCACGGGTCAGCGGCCTTCGGAATACGAACGCCTGTCAAAAGATACTGCTCCCACAGAAACCATTTTCCATCACTGCCGCGCTGACGGAGTTTAACGGGACGGGGGTCATCTGCTCCTCCGCAGGGAATGAATACTTTCATATAACCCTCCTCATCGTTTGAGGTATGATTGCTCTCAATAACTACAGTGTAAGGCTGAGTCGGCGTGTAATTGTTGTCGGGTGTGGAACCCGCAAAATAAGTGAAAGGCAAATACGTTTTGCCATCACGGAAACGGTCGTTAAGGAAAGATATTTCCTGACCGTTAAGAGGTCTCGGACCTCTCAGCCAGTTCAGCATTTCCGTGCCGATATTTCTGTCTGCGGCATAAGCACAAAGTGCAAGAACGGTCAGTGCCGCAGTTTTATAAGGCGTATCAAGACTTGCTTCGGGCAAGGATTGCATTTCCGCAAGACTCTCCGGAAGAGAGGTGAATGTGAAAGCTTCTCGTTTGTTGCCAGCCGACTGTACAGCACTTGTTACAGCCTGCTGTGCCGTGCTTTTCAGTTTGTCAAAAATACTCATAATAATTTCTCCAGTAAAAATTTATAAATTGAGTTTTTTATTTAACTATTTAAAACTTTCCGCC
>CAZCSZ010000052.1:0-7323 GCA_964501305.1 uncultured Ruminococcus sp. | reverse complement strand
CGAACTTACAGCTTCGAAAACAGCTGAATAATCACAAAATCGAGGGTGATGCCGTTTGCCCTTTAAAACAGCTTTACGGCGAAAACCGTTTCGAAGGACATTTTAAGGATAAAGACAAGCCGATACATTCCGAAAAGGCGATTTCGCGGTGAAATGTTCGCCTTTGGGGGTATACAATCCTTTTACAACCGAGTGTGGGCATTTTTGTGCCGTTCTCGGCTTCGTGACAGCCGTTTACGGGGCGTTTGTCACATCGGTATATAAAATATACTATAACGCCGTGCATAGTCACGGCTTTATTCTAAAGAGGTTAAAATGGCACATTTATCCGACATTGAAAGTGTTTAAAACTTCAAAATGCAGCCTATAGCCGAGACAGCGAAGAAAATCGGTTTGAATGAAGAACAGATTGAACTGTACGGCAAGTACAAAGCGAAAGTAGACATTTCCAAAGTCGATTTATCCAATAAAAAGACGGAAAACTTGTACTTGTCACGGCAGTTACACCGACTCCGGCGCGGAGAAAAAAACGACAACGACTATAGGTCTTGCCGACGGTCTGTCGGAAATAGGCAAAAGCAATCCCGAAGCGCTCAAAAAAAGCACGCCCAATTTACTTCGACATATGTCTAATATAAAAATGAATACGGTCTGCCTTGCGTTGTCGCAATTAACCGTTTTCCGACTGACAGTGTCGAGGAGACGGAACTTCTTATGAAGAAATGTTCAAACGCAAGAATAAAAGCCGTGCTTTCCGAAGTGTATAAAAAAGCGGAAAAGGCGGCATTGAGCTTTCACGGGAGGTAGTTTCCCTTTGCGAAACGGGGAAACCGAATTTCAAATACGCTTATTAACTTGATTTGACCGTTGAAGAAAGAATTGAAGCTGTTGTCAGAAATGTTTACGGCGGTTAATCGGTAAACATTACATCGGCGGTGGCAAAACAGATAGAGAAAATACGTGTTCTTGGATTCGGTAACCTGCCGGTCTGTATTGCAAAAACTCAGTACAGCTTTTCGAATGACTCCGCAAAATTCGGCGCGCCCGCTGATTTTGAGGTCACGGCTGAAAAAGTCGCTTTGTCATCGGGAACGGGATTTATCGTTGTTATGACGGTAGATATCCTCACAATGCTGGGACTTCCCAAATCTCCTGCGGCCGAGAACATTGATGTTGATAGTTACGGGAATATAACGGGACTGTTTTGAACAACGTCAAAATAGCTATTGTAAATACGTATTTTTTGTTATATAATTATAATATCCAATAGTCTGAGTCAAGCGGAACAAATATGCGAACACAGACAAAAAAACAGCAGAGGTCGGTGAATCAGTTGGCATTACCCAATACACACTACGGAGCGGAAAAAATCAAAGAAATAATCGGCACAACCCCAAAGAAACTGTTCTTTATAGGTATAGGCGGGGTCAGTATGTGTTCTCTTGCGTATATATCCAAACTGAGGGGGCACAAAGTCGAAGGTTACGACCGCACATGCTCGAAAACCACGGTTGAACTTGAAGAAAGCGGTATAAAGGTATACTATGAAAACGACCCGTCTCATATTGACGGATGCGATGCAGTTGTATACACTGTTGCGATACCGGCAGATACGCCTGAATACAAGACAGCACTTGAAAGGGGTATTCCGTGTATTTCGAGAGCGGACTATCTCGGCTACATGATGGTAGGATACAAAAACAGCATTGGTGTATCCGGTATGCACGGCAAGAGTACTACAACCGCCATGCTTGAAAAAATATTCGTTGCAGCGGGTGAGGACCCTACGGTAAACTGCGGAGCAAGCATGAACGATACGGGGAGCTGTCACCGCATAGGCGGAGAGAAGAATTTTATATTCGAAGCTTGCGAGTATATGGATTCATTCCTTGATTTCTACCCGACACTTGCGGTTATTCTCAATATAGAACTTGACCACGTCGACTATTTTCACTCAATGAGCCAAATTGAGGAGTCATACGGAAAATTTGCCGCAAAAACAGGCAAAAACGGTTTTGCCGTTGTCAATATGTGCGACGACAATGTAATGCGTGCCGTTGAAGGATACGAAGGACATATAGTTACTTTCGGAATAGAATGTAAAGATGCCGATT
Organism: uncultured Ruminococcus sp.; assembly: GCA_964501305.1. Lineage (GTDB taxonomy): Bacteria > Bacillota > Clostridia > Oscillospirales > CAG-272 > RUG14199. The sequence goes on along the minus strand of CAZCSZ010000052.1, from coordinate 5,209 downwards.
ACTCCGCCGAGAATATTGTGTTCAAAGGTGCAAGGGGGCGATTTGACGTTTACTTCAAGGGCAAACCTCTTTCACACGTTGAGCTCCGTGTTTTCGGAGCACACAGCGTATGTGATGCACTTGCGGCTTTTGCCGCTTCCCATGTGCTGGGACTTGACCCTGAAAAAATATCAAAGGGTCTTTCGGAATACGAGGGCACGGGGCGCAGAATGGAAAGCGTCGGCAAAACAACGAAGGGAGCCGATATATACAGCGATTACGCTCACCATCCGACGGAAATACACGCAACGCTTGAGATACTGTCGGATATGGATTATGACAGAGTGTTCTGTCTGTTCCAGCCGCATACGTTTTCAAGGACGAAGATACTGTTTGACGACTTTGTAAATGTACTCTCCGACAATTCCTGCTCGGAAATTGTTCTCTCAAAGATTTATTCGGCAAGAGAGTCGAATACTCTGGGTGTTTCTTCCGAACAACTCGCCGAAAGGATAAGGGAAAACGGCAAAAAGGCAACTTGCTTTGAGGATTTTACCGACATTGCCGCATATCTTAACGAAGCAGCAGACAAAAATGATTTGATAATTGTTATGGGAGCGGGAGATATTGTTGCCGTAATTCCCATGATTAAAGCTTGAATTATCGAAAAAAGCTATTGACAAAGCGGAAAAACTGTGATTTAATATAGAAAACCGAAGATGAAGAGTGAGTAGATGTGACAATTGATCTCAAAGAGAGCCGCGCACGGTGAGAAGCGGTAGAGCGTTACACGTTGAATGGACTTCAGAGGGCGAGCGGAAAGGATTTCAAATCCGAGTATGTAAGACGGGGTGATTTTCCGTTAAAGAAATCGGCATATGAAGTATGCATGAGAGGGCACTATCAGTGTCAAGCAGGGTGGCACCGCAGGATTATTTCCTGTCCCGGCAGTTAATGTTGGGACAGGATTTTTGTTTTGTCCCGAAAATACGGAAAGAGGTATACTTATGAAGAAAATCGCAGCACTTATTCTTGCCGTTATGCTTATTATTGCACTTGTTTCGTGTGCCGAGCGGGGCAATACCACAGAAAACGGAGAGGACAAAACGGAATACACGATAGGCATTTGCAATTACGTTGACGATGCATCGCTTAATCAAATTGCAGACAGCATAAAAAGCAGGCTCTCGGAAATCGGTGAAGAAAACGACATTATATTCGATGTATTATACGACAACTGCAACGGTGATGCATCGGTTATGAATCAGATAATAGCCGACTATATTTCCGACGGCGTTGATTTAATGATAGGCATTGCCACCCACGTTGCAATGGCGATGCAGGCGGCAACTGAGGACGAGGATGTGCCTGTTGTATTTGCGGCAGTATCCGACCCTGTTGGCGCAAAGCTTGTCGACAGCATGGAAATGCCGGGTTCAAATATAACGGGAACATCCGATTATCTTAACACCGATGCTCTTCTTGACCTTATTTTTGCATATAATCCCGACTGCAAGACAGTAGGCCTTCTTTACGATATCGGTCAGGATTCTTCAACGGCACCGATTGCCTCGGCAAAGAATTATCTTGACAAAAAGGGAATAAAGCATATAGAAAAAACAGGTTCAACGGCTGACGAAATACGCCTTGCAGCCCAGTCTCTTGCAACATCAGAAGTGGATGCCGTGTTTACACCTACCGACAACACGGTTATGACGTGCGAGATGGGCATTTACGAGATATTCGCCGATGCGGGCATTGAACATTTCTGTGGGGCAGATTCTTTTGCTCTCAACGGCGCATTTGCGGGGTACGGTGTTGACTATACACTGCTCGGCAAAGAAACCGCAAACACAGTTAAGGAAATACTGATTGATGAAAAAAATCCCGCTGAAATATCCGTGAAAACTTTTGACAACGGCATTTTAACCGTTAATACGGACATTTGCGAAATGCTCGGCGTAAGTTTTGAGGATGTATCCGAGATTTTCGAAGGCCTCTGCACGAAAGTCGAGGGCACGGTAACTGCGGAAAATTTTGACGATATTAAGTAAAGGATAACGGAAATGAGTTTAGATTTGATTCTTACGGCATTTGAACTCGGGGTTTTAAGTTCGGTTACCGTACTGGCGCTTTTCTTGAGCTACGAAATGCTCAATGTGTGCGATCTTTCAACCGACGGGTGCTACATATTGGGTGCGGCTGTCGGAACGGCGGTTGCAATAGCGGGACATCCTTATCTGTCGATTTTTGCCGCTATGGCGGCAGGAGTTGCATCGGGCTTTATTACTTCGTTCCTGCAAACGAAAATGGGCATTGACAGCTTGCTTTCGGGGATAATCGTAAACACGGGACTGTATTCGGTGAATATGTTTGTACTCGGCAAATCCACGGTCAATATGTTCAAAGTCGATACCGTATTTACAGTAGTGAAGAACGCACTGAAAGATACCGTTTTGGAGAAGTACTATGCTTTGATTGTGGCGCTTGCGTTCTCCCTTATCATAGCCGGTCTCCTTTCGCTTTTCCTTAAGACAAGACTCGGCCTTGCAATAAGGGCAACGGGAAACAATCCCGATATGGTTCGTTCGTCATCGGTCAATCCCGCTGTAACGACGACAGTCGGGCTGTGCATTGCAAACTCTTTGACGGCACTTTCCGGCTGTTTGTTTGCGGAATACAATAAATCAATCGACATTAAAGACGGAACGGGTGTCGTTACGATAGCGCTTGCTTCTTTGCTTATCGGAAATGCTTTTTTAAAAAAAGGCAAAATGTTCGTAAGAGCTCTCGGTGCCGTTCTCGGCTCCGTTATATTCAGACTTGTTTACACGTTTGCGCTGAGACTCAGTATGCCGTCGTACATGCTTAAACTCGTATCGGCGGTTATAGTTATAATTGCGATCTCGGCTCCGTATATAAGCAGAAAGGTTCCGTATTACCGCAGAAGGTATCGTCATGCAAGAAAAGGGAGGGCTGCCTAATGCTTAAGATTAATAATATAACGAAAGTATTCAATGCTAACACTCCGGACGAAAAGAAAGCGCTTGACTGCCTGTCTCTTTCGGTTTCGAAGGGTGACTTTATAACGGTCATAGGCGCAAACGGAGCGGGAAAATCCACCCTTTTCAATGCTATTTGCGGCAGCTTCATTACAGACGAAGGAACAATTGTGCTTGACGGCGAAGATATTACGCTCAGTCCCGAACACAGAAGGGCAAAAAAGATAGGCAGACTGTATCAGGACCCTATGAGAGGGAGCGCCCCCGGCATGAGTATTGAAGAAAATCTTGCACTTGCCGCGGGACACGGCGGATGGCTTTCCACAGTATCGAAAAGCGACAAAAAATCGTTCAGAGAAAGGCTTGCGCTTTTGAATATGGGTCTTGAGGACAGAATGGATAATCCCGTCGGGCTTCTGTCCGGCGGACAAAGGCAGGCTCTTACGCTCATGATGGCAACTTTCAATCCTCCGAAGCTTCTGCTTCTTGATGAGCATACGGCGGCACTTGACCCCGCAACTGCCGAAAAAGTGCTTGATATTACAAAATCGGTTGTTAAAGACAACGGCCTTACATGTATGATGATTACCCACAATATGCAGTCGGCGCTTGAGCTCGGAAATCGAACGGTAATGATGAATGAAGGCAGAATAATATTCGATGCGTGCGGTGCGGAACGCTCAAATCTGTCAGTGGCGGATCTTACCGAAAAATTCCGCGAAAGTGCAGGCAAAGACCTCGATAATGACCGTATGTTGTTAATTTAAACATTTTAAAGCCTCCAAGCAGAACAATCGGAGGCTTTATTTAATATATAATAATATTATTTGTCTTGCTTGTATTGACTTCTGATAGGAAACGTGTTAAAATTAACACGTTGTATGTTAATTTAACATTCCAGTATGCTATCTGTTAAATCAGGAGGTGTTTTATTTGACAGGAGAAAGGCGAGAAAAGATTAGGTATCTTTTGTCCGAAAAGCCTTTTGTATCTCTTGAAGAGCTGACCGAAATGTTTCCCGACGTGTCCGACATGACACTTCGCCGAGATATTGAGTATTTTGAGTCAATAGGAGTTGCGATAAAGGTCAGAGGCGGCGCGCGCAGTATGAAGTTTATCGGCGACAACACCGAGGACAGCATTTCCCGCAGAATGTATACCAACATTGAGGAAAAAACGGCAATAGCTAAAATGTCAGTGCGGTTTCTCGAACCGGGAAGGTCGATTTTCTTCGATGCGGGTTCGACAATAGAACGGGTAGCAAGACTTGTTCCGCCCGAAAGGATGGTGTTCACGACAACGAGTCCTTCAATTGCAATAGCTCTTTGCAAGCCCGGCGTTCATGTCATAAATATTGCAGGCGGAAGAATTGACCGTGACAACCTTGCGGTATCAGGTATGTACGCTGTTAAATTCATAGAAGGTATGAATATAGATATTGCGTTTTTGTCTCCGTCGGGGTTGTCGCTGAACGGCGATTTTTCATGCGGCAACTACAGTGACTGCGAACTTAAAAAGCTTGTTTGCGGAAAAGCCCGCAAGGTAATAATGCTTATGGATCACACTAAAATCGACAGAACACTGCCGTTTACATTCTGCGATTTTTCAAACATTGATATTCTCATAACCGATAAACCGCTTCCGCATGACCTTGCAAAAATGGCGGCAAATGCGGGATGTACTGTAATTGACGGCACAGAAAACAAACCGGCTTCGGACGGCGAATAAACAGGATAATTTAAAGAAAGGAAATAATAGATTATGGCAAATCTTGCTATAATGCCCCGTCAGGGGCAGAGTGTTGAAAGCTGTATTATTACGGCATGGCACAAGAAAAAGGGCGATAAAGTTGCCGAAGGTGATATACTGTATTCATACGAAACAGATAAATCGGCATTTGACGAACAGTCGCTTTTCACAGGTACTCTTCTTGAGATTCTCGTACAGGAAGGAGATGTTGTACCCTGCCTTGACCCTGTATGTATCATAGGCGAGGAGGGAGAGGATATTTCATCTCTCATTCCGAAGGGTGACGACGTTGCGGCCAAAGAGGACAAACCTGTCGAAAAAGAAGTCGCAAACGAAACGGAAAAAGCGTCCGTTGCCGTTGCAACGGGCAGTGTAAAAGAGGGCGAAAGAATTAAGATTTCGCCGAGAGCCAAAGCCCTTGCGCTTAAGACGGGTGCAGATCTTAACAAGGTTGTTCCCACAGGCCCCAACGGCAGAAT
>CAZCSZ010000051.1:0-7342 GCA_964501305.1 uncultured Ruminococcus sp. | reverse complement strand
CAGGAAGTACGTGACGAACTTGTTTACGCAACCGATATCATGGTGTTCGGCGGATTTACGTATTATCCCGTCGGTGTAAATTCCAAAATCGAATATGTAGTTTTTGTTGAAGGCGAGGACAATATAGCGGAGAAGTATGCCGCTGTTCTTTCCATTTCTCTTTCCAACATCAAAACTCTTTATGATGAGAAATACGACAGAGGTTCGTTTATAAAGAATATCATATTGGACAATATCCTTCCGAGCGATATCTATATGAAGAGTAAGGAGCTTCGATTCAACACGGAAGAAATCCGTGCTGTTTTCCTAATCAGATTCAGCGAAAAAACAGAGGTGCGTCCCTTTGATATCGTGCAAAATCTTTTCCCCGACAAGAACAAGGATTACGTAATCAGCATCGGTGAACAGGATATAGTTCTCGTGAAAGAGCTTAAGAGCAACGACGTAAGAAAACTCGAGAAGCTTGCGAACAATATTTCGGATACAATAAGTTCGGAATCGTTTACGCAGGTTACTATCGGAATAGGCACGGTAGTCGATAACATCAAAGACCTTGCACGGTCCTATAAGGAAGCGCAGATTTCAATTGAAGTCGGCAAGGTATTCGATACGGATAAGAACATTATTTGCTACGATAACCTCGGTATAGGCAGACTTATCTACCAGCTCCCAACGACTCTTTGCGACATGTTCTTAAGAGAAGTGTTCAGAGAAGGCTCTCTTGAAGGTCTTGACCGTGAAACACTCATGACAATTCAGTGTTTCTTTGAGAACAACCTCAATGTTTCGGAAACCTCACGTAAGCTGTTCGTTCACCGTAACACTTTGGTTTACAGACTTGAGAAAATACGCAAGCTCACGGGACTTGATCTTCGTGAGTTCGACCACGCAATTACATTTAAGGTTGCGCTCATGGTAAAGAAATATCTTGCCACAAAACCGATTAAATACTAAACCTTAACCGAGTTGCGTCAAGACGGGAATTGTTTTCCTTCTCTTGCGCAACTTTGTATGTTCTGTATTTGTTTTGAAAATAAAGCATCATTATATATTATTATGCTCTATAGTATATTGGGTGCGAATGCCGTGCGGCATTACAATACTCTAAAAAGGCAGTTATTATGATTGAATTCAGAAACGTAAAGAAGCACTATCCGAACGGAACCGTGGCGCTTGACGGAGTAGACCTTAAGGTCGAAGACGGCGAATTTGTATTCGTTGTCGGAAGAAGCGGAGCGGGCAAAACCACTATGATGAAGCTTCTTCTTCGCGAAGAACAGGCAAGTTCGGGTGATATTTTGGTCGGAGATTACAATCTTTCAAAACTTCCGAATTACAAAGTTCCCTATTACAGGCGTGAGCTCGGAGTTGTTTTCCAGGACTTCAGACTCTTTAAAGATAAAACCGTGTACGAAAACGTTGCGTTTGCCATGCGAGTTGTCGGAACACCGACAAAAATGATTAAGCGCCGTGTTCCCGCGATTTTGAATACCGTAAACCTTGCCGATAAAAGCAAGAATTTTCCGACAGAGCTGTCCGGCGGAGAACAGCAGAGGGTAGCACTTGCCCGCGCTCTTGCCAATAACCCGAAAATAATCATAGCGGATGAGCCCACGGGAAATATCGACCCCAAAATGAGTGTTGAAATTATGAATCTTCTCATGAAAATCAACAAACTCGGAAAGACCGTCATTGTTGTAACGCATGAAAAAAACCTTGTCGATTACTACAAGCAAAGAGTAGTTATGCTCCGTGACGGCAAGATTGTGGAAGACCGTGTCGGAGGAATGTTCCAATGAGAAGAAAAAGTTATAAAATATCGTATTTCATCGGGCAGGCATTCAAAAGTCTTTGGAGAAACGGCGTTATGTCATTTGCCTCCGTTGCGGTACTCATGAGCTGCCTTGTCGTCATGGGAGGGTTCGCACTTCTGTTTGCGAACATAGATACCAACCTCGAAGAAATTAATATGATGAACCAGATAGTCGTATTCTGCTATCCGGATGCTTCCGAAGAAGAAATTACATCGATTGAGGAGCAAATTAAGGCTCTTGACAATGTTGAGAGCGTTGAGCGTGTTACGAAGGAACAGGCTCTCCAAAAAATGAAGGATAAGTCGTCGGAGTACGAAGCTCTTTACGACGATATTACGGACGAGAACAACCCTCTTTCGGATTCGTTTAACATTACGTATACAACGGAGGAAGGCGTATCTACCCTTCACTATGAGCTCACGACCGGAATAGAAGGCGTCAGAAAAGTCAATGCGAGAATGGATCTTGCAAATCAAATTGCAAAGTTCAAAAGTGGAATTCAATTCGTTTTCATATGGTTTCTCATTATTCTTTTTGTAGTTTCGATATTCATTATTATAAATACGATTAAACTTGCGGTGTTCGCAAGACGTCATGAAATCAGCGTTATGCGGTATGTCGGCGCAACAGGATGGTTTATAACCCTTCCGTTCATATTCGAAGGCATTATAATCGGTCTTTTTTCAAGCATAATCGCTTTCTTCGTCGAAAAATTTGCCTACAGCTATGTTGAACGCTCCGTAATGGCCGATCTTGACATGATTAAAATGATTCCGTTTGCTGAGCTTGATGTCAAAGTTCTTCTCGGATTTGCGCTTGTCGGCGTTCTGACGGGCGTTATCGGAAGCTGTATTTCAATAAGCAAGTACTTAAAGTCATAAAGCCCGAACCGTTTTGGTTTAATGGCATAACGGATTTTGAAGGGAGGCTTTTAATGAAGATGAACGGTAGAATTAAATATTATATATCGGCTGTTGCTATTATGCTGTGCGTGTGCATTATGGCATCATCGTCTGTTTTCAAATCCGAAGCGGTCGACGATACGGTTGCAAGTTCTTATAAAGAACAGATAGCGGCACTCGAAAGCAAACAGCAGACACTTAAAAACAAGCTCTCGTCCCTCAAAACGGAGGCGGCTAACGCTTATGAATATAAAAACAATCTCGATGAGCTGAGTAATGTCACTCAGACAAAAATCGCAACGGCTGAGGCGCTGTCTGCCGAGCTTACGATCAAAATCGGGCAGACAGAGGACAGCATAAAGGAAAAAGAAGAGGGAATAAAGACTACCTTCGACAAATTCCTTGAAAGAATGCGTGTATCATATGAGGACGGAGATGCAAGCTACTTGAGTATTCTTCTCGGTTCCGAAGACATGGCGGATTTTCTGTCGAAGATGGATATGGTTAGCAGTATTCTTGAATACGACAGAAATCTGAAAGCTCAGTACGAAATAGAAAAAGCCGAACTCGAAGCCGAAAAAATTTTGCTCGAAGAGGATAAGGCATATCAGGAAAGTCTCCTTGAAGAGCTTGAGAAGGACAAGGCGGAATATGACAGCCTTCTTGATGAAAACGCGAACTATCTCAAATCGCTTGAAAGCGACATAAGCGCAACAACCTCGGCGTACGAAGCGGCTAAAGAACAGGAAAACGCCCTTGATGCCCAACTGACACAGTATCTTGCAAGCCTTCAGCAGAAGGAACAGTCAAATTACGTCGGCGGTGAATTTATATGGCCTTTGAACGGATATACAGCCGTTTCGTCGGGATTCGGTTGGAGAACTCTCAACGGAGTCAGCGACTACCACCGCGGTATTGATATTCCCGCTCCCGGCGGAACGCCGATTCACGCTTCAAACGGCGGTACTGTAGTTACGGCAACGGGGCACGGAAGCTACGGAAACTACGTTGTTATCAACCACGGCGGCGGAAAGTCAACTCTGTATGCGCATATGAGCGCTATAGGATGCAGTGTGGGACAAACGGTAGCACAGGGACAGGTTATAGGTTATGTCGGAACAACGGGTTATTCAACGGGTAACCATCTTCATATAGAAGTCAGAATTGACGGCGTTGCCAACAATCCTTTGAATTACCTGTCGAAATAAACAGCTAAATGCGGCAAAGACAGCTTTCGTTACGGCTGTCTTTGCGTTTTGAAAGGATTTTACAATGCGAAAAACTATCTCAATGTCACTTGCGATAACGTATATTGTTTTTGCGGTTGTCATCACTTTTTTCTTGACCTTCGCAGGTACAAACGGATGGAATTGGCAACAATTCAATAAGGCAAACGACACCTCTGAGAATCATAAATACGTAGCGCTTCTCGATGAACTCCAACAACTGTATGACGATATATACATTGATGAAATAGACGAGGATGAGCTTGCCGATTACGTTGCCGCGGGATTTATTGCGGGCACAGGCGACACATACGCCGCATATTACAATGCGGAAGGATACGCTTCCCTTAAAGAAGACATGAACGGCGATATGCAGGGCATAGGTGTAAGCGTGATTTACAACGGCGAGGAAAAAGCCATAGAAATAATAAGTGTATTTCCCGATTCTCCCGCATACGAAAACGGCATTGAACCCGGTGACCTTGTTGTATATGTGAGCGAGGACGGTGAGAATTACGAGAGCGTTGCCGAAGTCGGCTATAATGTAGCACTTCAAATGCTCAAGGGAGAGGCGGGAACCACTGCCGCATTTGCTTTGTACCGTGCAAGTAACTCGGACGATTTAATGTATTTCGAAATAGAACGTCGGGAAGTTGTCGAAATGACCGTATCCTACAGAGTATACAGCCTTGACAGTTCAGTCGGTATTATTCAGATTTCGTCGTTTGACGGAAAAACGCCCGCTCAGTTTGAAGAGGCAGTCAATGCGCTTGTGAAAGAAGGAGTCGAAAAACTCATTTTCGACGTCAGAAACAATCCCGGCGGAGAGCTCAATTCAGTGTGCTCGATTCTTGATATGCTTTTGCCCGAAGGACCTATTATAAGAACTATCGACAAGAGCGGAGAAGAACAGGTTGCAAGAGAATCCGATGCCAACGAAATCGATATGCCGATGGCGGTAGTCGTGAACTCAAATACGGCAAGCGCAGCTGAACTGTTCTCAAGCTCACTTCAAGATTACAAAAAAGCAAGCATTGTCGGAACAGTCACCTACGGAAAAGGATGTATGCAAACTATGTTTCCTCTGTCCAACGGCGGATGCCTCAGCCTGACCTCGGCGCTTTACTGTCCCCCGTTTTCGGACAATTACAACGGAATAGGAGTTAAACCCGATGTTGAAAGTGAGCTTACGGGAGACGCCGCAACAAAGAATTTATATAAGCTCACTGACGAAGAAGATACGCAGCTCAAGGATGCGGCAAACACATTCAACAAATGATATTATTACACATAAACCGAAAGGAATTTTAAAATGGCAGACACTAAAAAAACCTTTTACACAGAAGAGGGCTACAAAAAACTAACTGATGAACTCGCTTTTCTCAAAGGCCCCAAAATGCAGGAAGTCAAGGAAAACTTAGCTGCGGCAAGAGACCTCGGAGACCTCTCCGAGAACAGCGAATACGATGAGGCGAGAAACGAACAGACAAAGACGGTTACGAGAATACAGGAACTCGAAGAGCTGATTTTGCATGCGGAAATCGTCAAGGAGAGCGAACTTGATACCACGGTTATTCACCTCGGTTCATCTGTCAGACTTCATGACTGTGACCTTGACGAGGATATAGAATACAGCCTTGTCGGAACAAACGAAGTTGACGCACTGAACGGAAAAATTTCAGACCAAAGTCCCATAGGCTCGGCACTTATCGGCGCCCACAAGGGTGATACCGTAAAAGTTGAACTTCCATACGGGACAGTTGATTTCAAAATTCTTGACGTATGGCGCACAAAGAACGGATAATTATTGAGGTAGATATATGAACGAAAACGTAAACAGTAACGAGATCACAAGAGAAGATGCTAAAAGGCAAAATGAAATATTGAGATTGAGAAGGGAAAAACTCTCAGCTCTCCAAACTGAGGGGAAGGACCCGTTTTCTATTACAAAATACGGTGTGACCCATCACAGCGAGGATATTAAAAACTCTTTTGAAGAACTTGAAGGAAAAGAAGTCAGTGTGGCGGGCAGAATGATGTCGAAAAGAGTAATGGGAAAGGCATCCTTCTGTCATGTTCAAGACCTTGAAGGTACAATCCAATCTTATGTTGCAAGAGATTCCCTCGGAGAAGAAGAATATGCGGCGTTCAAAAAGTTTGATGTCGGCGATATTATAGGAATTTGCGGCACTGTTTTCAAAACAAAGACAGGTGAGGTGTCAATTCATGCAACCGAAATTACTCTTCTTTCAAAGAGCTTGCAGGTTCTCCCGGAGAAATATCACGGGCTTACAAATACAGACTTGAGATACCGCCAAAGATATGTTGACCTTATAATGAATTCAGAGGCGAAGGATACTTTTGTAAAGCGCTCGAAGATTATAAAGGCAATTAGGCATTTTCTTGACGGTAGAGGTTTTATGGAAGTCGAAACGCCCATACTTGTTTCCAATGCGGGCGGCGCTGCGGCAAGACCTTTTGAAACCCATTTCAATGCTCTCGACGAGGATTTGAAACTCCGTATATCGCTTGAACTGTATCTTAAAAGACTTATAGTCGGCGGACTTGAAAGAGTGTACGAAATAGGCAGAGTATTCCGCAACGAGGGACTTGACACAAGGCACAATGCCGAATTTACACTGATGGAACTGTATCAAGCGTATACCGACTATCACGGCATGATGGACCTCACTGAGGATATGTACCGTTATGTTGCAAATGAGGTACTCGGCACGACTGTTATTACTTATAACGGAGTCGAAATGGACCTTGGAAAACCTTTTGAACGTATTACAATGGTTGATGCTGTTAAGAAATATTCCGGAGTGGATTTCAATGAGATAGAGACCCTTGAAGAGGCGCGTGCGGCGGCTAAGAAGCACGGCATAGAATACGAAGAGCGTCACGCAAAAGGCGATATCATAAACCTTTTCTTTGAGGCATTTGTTGAGGAACATTTAATTCAGCCCACATTTGTAATGGACCACCCCGTCGAAATATCTCCCCTCACAAAAAGAAAGCCCGATAATCCGGACTATGTTGAACGTTTTGAAATGTTCATGAACGGTTGGGAAATGTGTAACGCATATTCGGAACTCAATGATCCCATCGACCAGAGAGCAAGATTTGCAGCTCAGGAGGCGCTTTTAGCCCAGGGCGACGAGGAGGCAAACCGCACCGACGAGGATTTCCTCAATGCTCTTGAAATCGGAATGCCCCCGACAGGCGGTATAGGCTACGGCATTGACAGAATGGTAATGCTTCTCACAGATTCATCCGCCATCCGCGATGTTTTGCTCTTCCCGACAATGAAGCCTTTGGACTGATTAAGTGTCTATAACTCTATATATCTGAACCTGTCGGAGCTTATCGGGACTTTTTAAGCCAAACCTTAAACCAA
>CAZCSZ010000050.1:0-7407 GCA_964501305.1 uncultured Ruminococcus sp. | reverse complement strand
AACCCTTCATTTGGGTATGGCGGATATTGTCTTCCGAAGGACACAAAACAGCTTCTCGCAAACTATAAGGGCGTACCCGAGGATATAATTGCCGCAATTGTCGCAAGCAACAAAACGAGAAAAAATCATATAGCATCAATGATACTCGAAAAGGCGAGCTTTGAAAACGGCAAGAAATTAACCGTCGGAATATACCGCTTGACGATGAAATCCGGCTCCGATAACTTCAGACAGTCGTCTATTATTGATATTATCGACTTGCTTGAAGAAAAGGGTGTTGACGTTGTAGTGTATGAACCGACGTTAAAAAGAACTGATTTTAACGGAAAACGTGTTGTACCGACACTTTCAGAGTTCAAAAAGGTAAGCGACGTAATCGTCGCAAACAGATATTCCGACGAGCTTTCGGATGTTGAGAACAAACTTTATACCAGAGATTTATACAGGAGAGACTGATTTGAAGATTATATCTTTAATAAAAAATTTTTCGGAAAAGGGAAGAACGGTGAACTGCAGGCAATGGAATATGCGTTATCCCACGGCTTCACCCACGGTAAGAACTTTCACTATAACAGCGGCTATCCGATAGATGCAAACTATCCGTGGCTTATTACGGTGGGCGATGATGTCACGCTTGCAACGGGAGTTAAGCTTTTAGCTCACGATGCATCCACGGCAAAGATAGACGGTGTTAGAACCCGAATCGGAATTATTGAGATAGGAAATAATGTTTTTATCGGCTGTAATTCCATTGTGTTGCCAAATGTCAGAATCGGCGACAACGTCGTAATCGGTGCGGGTTCGGTTGTCACGAAAGATGTTCCTTCAAACAGCGTATTTGCGGGAAACCCCGCACGGTTTATCGGTACTTTTGACGATTATTCAAACAAACACCGTGATAATCAAAAGGATCACCCCACGTTCGGAAATCATTCATGGCACGAATGGCCGAACGCAAGCGAAGAAGAACTTAATGAAATGCGGGAAAAGCTCAATGATACTTTCGGTTATCTTTGAATTTCACACGCCACAGCTTTTTACAAGGAGAGTATATGGACTTCAAATACAAAATAACTTTATTTACGCCCACATATAACAGGGCATATATTTTGGATATTCTTTACCGTTCCGTTCAAAGGCAGACCTTCAGAGACTTTGAATGGATTATTGTCGATGACGGTTCGACAGACAATACGGAAGAACTTGTCAAAAGTTGGCTTGGTGACGGAAACGATTTCCCGATTCGCTACTTCAAAAAAGAGAACGGAGGCAAATGCCGTGCGATTAACTACGGGCTTGACCTTGCCGAGGGAGAACTGTTTTTTATAATGGATTCGGACGATTACCTGACCGATGACTCACTTGAAAGAGTAGTGTATTGGGAATCGACAATTTCGGACAAGGAAGGCTTTTGCGGTGTTGCCGGAAACCGCGGCACGTCACCGAACGAAACACCGAATACAAGGCTTGATGCGATGTACGGCGAAGGCGTGAATTATATTGACGAGTATGCTTTTGTCCGTTATCCCGAATACACCGACAAGGTAGTTGACGGAGAGCGTGCGGGTGTGTGGTATACCGAAATACACAGAAAATACAAGTATCCCGAATTCGAAGGAGAAAATTTCTTAACTCCGTGTATTCCGTGGAACAGAATGGCACATGACGGATATAAAATCAGGATTTTCGAAGATATTATTTGGATATGCGAATACCGTGAGGACGGTCTTACAATGCAGGGAAATATGAGGTTTATTAAAAACCCTGCGGGAGCGGGGCTTTGCCTTCGGGAGAAAGCCGATTTCCTGAACTATCCGCTTAAAGAAAAAATGAAGATGTGGTACACATTTTACTGTGATCACACCTCTTGCGATGTTGCTTACCGTTTAACAAAGAAACAGTGCGCGGAATATATCGGTGCACCGATTTGGTTTGTTTATATGTCCGCCGCTGTTCATACCGTTTCCAATTTACTTAAAGGTAAGAAAAAACAATGAAGAACATCATCATAACCGGCGGCGAGCTTTTTAACAAAGGTGCGCAGTCCATGTTGTTTATAACTGTGGACAATCTTAAAAAAAGATTTCCAGATTGCAGAATAATTGTCCTTTCTCCTATGGATAACGAGAGAAGTGTCAAAGAAAAGGCGCAGTATGCGTTCGATTTCATGGGCTGGTATCCTTCAAAATTCGCGAAGTGTCGAAAGAATATTCTTTTACGCATGGAAGAACTCTTGCGTAACGGCAGAGAGTACCATGAAGCGGACGAAATATACAAAAACACCGTCTTGATGGTTGATATCAGCGGATATGCTCTCGGTTCAAATTGGAGTGCGGCGGCCTGCAACGATTATCTTGACCATTTTGAATTTGCAAAATCATACGGCATACCGTTTTATTTAATGCCGCAGTCGTTCGGCCCATTTGATTTCGACGGAGAAAACGCCGGACGCATCAATAGCAGAATTAAAGAGTTACTTTCTGCAGCAAAGGCGATATTTGCACGGGAAAAAGAAGGCTATGACTCGCTTCGCGATACTTATGGGCTTAAAAACGTATATTTGAAAGATGATATTGTTCTCAGCTCAAAAGAAGTTAGCCTTGAGAATATTTTCTGTTTTGAACCTAAGCTGAACATTCCCGAAATAGAAAAGGGCGGTGTCGCAATAGTACCGAATATTCGCAATGCCGATGTCGGCGGAAACGAAGATTCTTTGCTTTCACTCTATGATGAAATCATAGCCTTCTTGACAGGGAAAGGCCACAAGGTATATATATTATATCATTCAACTTCGGACAGAGATTTTTGTCTTAAAATCAAAGAGAGAAACGCATCGAATGTCAATGCAGTCCTTTTGGACAGAGACTACAGCTGTTTGGAGTATTCCGGGTTTGTTGGCAAATTTGACTATTTGATAGCTTCACGTTTTCATTCGATAGTCCATGCGTTCAAAAAAGGAGTGCCGTGTATAACACTCGGCTGGGCGACGAAATATCACGATTTGCTCAGTCGTTTCAGACAAGAACAGTATATGTTCGATGTCCGTTCCGATTTAAATAAAGATGCGGTTCTTTCAGCTGTTTGCAAGCTTGAAGAGAATTTCGACGGCGAGTCGGTTGTAATAAAAGAAATGCTTAAAGGGATTCAAAATGAAGACGTTTTTGATTTTTTGAGGTTAAAAGATGAAAATTCAAAGAACTAAGAATACGATGATGAGTATCGTGTTCGGTACCGTATATAAAATAATCACTATTGTATTACCGTTCGCTTCGAGAACGGTAATACTGTATGTTCTCGGCAAAGAATATCTCGGTCTGAGCAGTCTTTTCTCATCGATTTTAAGTTTTTTGAGCCTTGCCGAACTCGGCGTCGGCGCAGCTATGATTTTCAGTATGTATAAGCCCATAGCGGAAAACGATTTTGGGACTATGCGTGCTTTGATGAATCTGTACCGCAAGATTTACCGTATTATAGGTGCGGTTATTCTCGGTTTGGGACTTGTTTTGATGCCTTTCTTAAAGGTTCTTATAAAAGGCGATGTTCCTGCGGATATCAACCTTTACCTACTGTACTTTTTATACTTATTCAACTCTGTCCTCAGCTATTGGCTGTTTGCCTACAAGAATGCCGTCATTATGGCGCATCAAAGGAATGATATCAACAGTAAAATAGGTATTGTTATCACTCCGATTTCCTATATCGTTATGTTAGGCTCTCTCATTATCACAAAGAATTACTATGCCTATGTGATTTGGATGCCCGTTGTTACGATTGTCACAAATATCTTGCAAGCGCTTTATGTTAACAAGAATTTTCCCGAATTGAAACCCGAAGGCGAAGTTGCCCCGGAGCTGAAAAAGTCGATAACCAAAAAAGTTGCGGCTCTGATAGGCACAAAGCTAAATACCATTGTTCTCAATGCGGCGGATAATATCGTAATGTCCTATTTTCTCGGTCTCGGTGTAATTGCCGTTTACGGAAACTACTATTACATTATGTCGTCCATAATCACTTTCCTTGCCATAGTGTATTCTTCTATGACAGCGGGGCTCGGAAACAGTCTTGTTACCGAGAATATGGAAAAAAACTACAACGATTTCAATAAGTTCTCCTTTATAAATGCATGGATTGTCGGTTGGTGTTCCGTTTGCCTTGCATGCCTTTATCAACCGTTTATGAGAATTTGGGTCGGCGACAGTATGCTCTTTTCGACGGAGATTATGCTTTTGTTCGCTGTGTACTTTTATATCTATCAAATCAGAAAGATACCGATAACATACAAGGATGCGGCAGGCATTTGGTGGGAGGACAGGTTCAGACCGTACGTATGCATGGTTGTCAATGTCGTCTTCAACATTGTGACAGTTCAGCTTATCGGCGTTGCCGGAATAATACTGTCCACTGTTTTGTCGCTTGTTATATCCATTCCGTGGGAGAATTACACCATATTTAAGTATGTATTCAAGATGAGCAGTAAACGCTATTATTTAAAAATGGCATATTATTTCGCATCGACCGTCCTGGGCGGTGCGCTTACGTATTATATTTGTTCACTTCTCGGAGACTCTATTCCGTGGTTCTTATGCAAAATGGCAATTTGTGTTGTTGTGCCTAATGCTGTATTCATTGCGGCAAATATCAAAAGGCGTGAATTTAAGGAGTCTATTCAGTTCTTCAAAAGTTTACTTAAATTAAAGAAGCAGAAAGAAAGTGTATGAATAAGGTAACTGTTAAAACGACTGTTGATATGGGACTTTGTATGTCCTGCGGGATTTGCAAGTCGGCATGCCCTGTAGACTGCATTAATTATGAACGTCAGGACGGCATGTTTTACCCGAATATTAACGAAGAAAAGTGTGTTCACTGCGGAAAGTGCGCTGATGTTTGTGCCGGGATAACGGTTGATTACTCCGAAGACGGAGAGGATGTGCCTTTGTCAAAAGCAATTGTTGGGCACAACTCAGATGTGTTCTGCGCTTGGAGCAAGGACAGCATATTGCGCCATATCGGAGCGTCGGGCGGCGTTGTAATGACGACAGTCAGACGTCTGCTTGAAATCGGAGAATATGACTGCGTATTTTGCGTAACCGAATATAATTATCAAGATCAGGTCAAGACCGAGCGTCTGACGTTTGACGAAATCGGAAAGTGTGAGAAGGCGTCAAAGTCAAGATATATACCGATTTCACACGAAAACCTGATAGATTACGTGAAGAGAAATACCGACAAAAGAGTTATTGTAATAGGCGTTCCCTGTGCCATAAGCGGATTTGAAAAAGTGTTACGTTGCCTTGGGCTGAAACGGGAGAATTATTTACTCATAGGGCTTTTCTGTGAGGGCGTATTCAATTACAATATTAACGATTGGTTTTCAAATGACAAGTTCTGTGACGGGAAGAAGCTTTCCGCATTTCATTTTAAGAATAAAGAAAGCGGTGGCTGGCCGGGGAATATGAAGCTGTTTTTTGATGACGGCAGTACTGAATATGTTTCGGCAAACGAAAGATACTATGCTAAAAAGTATTTCCGAAGCGAGAGGTGCATTTACTGTATTGACAAGCTGAATGTCAAAGCCGATATTTCGGTTGGAGATAACTATACGGGAGAGAACTCTTCCTCACTTGGTTCGAACTCCGTGATTATACGGACGGGAAAAGGCAAGCGTTGTTTTGAGCTTTGCTCGGACTGCCTTGAAGTAAAGCCATCATCGATGGAAAAAGTCACAGCATCTCAGCAAACGACGGAACGGGAAAACAATTACTATTATTCTCTTGAAAAATCGCCGAAACTCAATGCCGGTATAAAGGCCGATCCAAGAAAAGCAGGGAAAGAATCAGCCGAAATATCAGCGAGGCTGAACAGCACAAAGGCTTATCACGAAACACCGAGCTTGTTCTTTGATTTTTTGGCAAAAGAAGAAAGGGCAATGAAGCTGAAAAAGGCTGTCATGCTCCCGAGACGGGTACTCGGAAAGATTAAAAGGCTTATTTTAAACCGAAAATGAAAGCGAGGCGCCTATGGCTAAAGCGAGGAGATTTCCGTTGATTTTGAAGATTCTACTGCTTGCGCTGAGCCTTGTTGTTATTTCGTGTACGGTTTCTCTTATCCTGTCAAAATACGCATTGAAGGTGACGAGACTTGAATACGCCTCGGATAAGGTTGAGAATTCCTTTTCCGCAGTTCAAATTACCGACCTGCACGGTGTAACCTTCGGAAAAGATAATTGCAAACTCATAAGTAAGATTAAAGACTTAAATCCCGCCATTGTCTTTATGACCGGGGATATGATTTCTCCGAACGGGGATATGGATGTTGCCGAGAAACTTGTCGCCGGCCTTTCCACCGATTACAGCGTTTACTTTTCCATTGGAAATCACGAAATCGGTTTTGCGGACGAGTGTATAAAACGCATGACCGAGGCGGGAGCTAAGGTGTTGGAAAAAGAATATTGCGATGTCACGGTAAACGGCAACGATGTGCGCATAGGCGGTACATCCGGATTTGCTCTCAGTGTTGATTTTTGGGTTGCGACCTATAACAAAAGTCCCTTTGAATATTACGAGTCCGACAGCTTTTCCGAGCAGCGGTTTATGCTCAACTATTCGGAAACGGACAGACTTAAAATTATGCTTCTGCATCACCCGGAAGGGCCTACTTTATGGAGCGATATGGGATGGTATAAGGCCGATTATGTACTGTCAGGCCATACTCACGGTGGAGTTGTAAGACTTCCGTTTGTCGGCGGGCTCTTTGCACCCGAAGAGGGTTTTTCCCCCGATTACGAATACGGACTTTTTGAGATGAACGGAGTTACAACCTACATTTCTTCGGGACTGTCCGGAGCTGAAAGCATTCCGAGACTTAATAACAGACCCGAAATAGTTTATTTGACTTTCAAACCCGACAATTAATAACCAAAGCCGCAAGAGGTGCAGGCGGCACCTCTTGCGGCTTTTAATGACAGACGATGTAACGCAATTTGATTATGGATAGATACCGTTTCCGCTGAGACGGTAAAGCCTTTAAAGGTTGTGGCCCCATTTGCATTGACAAAAACAACACCGTTTTACAGCTGTCTTGAGTTAACTTTCGAGTTGCTTTCCGAGAAAGATTGCCGCTGTTTGAACAAGCTTCATCTCGGTTTCGCGGGGCATATTTCCTCTTTCATCGGTGAAAACCGAGGCAACGCATCCCGCAATATCACCGTCACTTATTATGGGCATTGCACAGCTGATTTTCGCACTGCTTCCGTCAACGGCATATATCTCTTTGCCGCCTTGCAAGCAGTAAACTGTTCTTTTCTCTATTGCGTCTTCAAGCTCAGATGAAATCTTTCTGTCTGTATATTCCTTTTTCGATATACCCGAACAGGCAATTACCGCATCTCTGTCGCATATGACAACCGAA
>CAZCSZ010000049.1:0-7427 GCA_964501305.1 uncultured Ruminococcus sp. | reverse complement strand
GCTTTCTTTAAGCTTCTGCTCATTTGTTATGCCTCCTTCCTTACTTGCTGTTACGGCGTTTTACGATGAACTTATCGGTTCTGTTCTTCTTCTTACGCGTCTTAAGACCAAGAGCCGGTTTACCCCAAGGGGTGACAGGTGTCGGACGACCGATGGGAGATTTACCCTCACCACCGCCGTGCGGGTGGTCGCAGGGGTTCATTACAGAACCGCGTACCGTAGGTCTGATACCCATGTGGCGTTTTTTACCTGCTTTACCTATCTTAACGGTGTCGTGTTCGATATTGCCGACCTGGCCGATTGTTGCAAGGCATTCCATACGGATAAGTCTTACTTCGCCGGAGGGAAGTCTAACCTGTGCCATGCTGCCTTCTTTTGCCATGAGCTGTGCCTGAGCACCTGCAGAACGCACAAGCTGACCGCCCTTGCCGGGATAAAGCTCAATGTTGTGAATAAAGGTACCTACGGGAATATTCGCAAGAGGAAGTGTGTTGCCGGGTTTGATATCGGCATCTGCACCGGTGTAAAGAACGTCGCCGTCGGTTACGCCAAGGGGAGCAATGATATAACTCTTGTTACCTTCGTCGTCCTGGAGAAGAGCGATGTAAGCCGATCTGTTGGGGTCGTACTCTATACCGATAACCTTAGCACTCTTGGAAGATGTGCGCTTGAAGTCGATAATACGGTACTTCTTCTTATTTCCGCCGCCTTTGTGACGAACGGTGATTCTGCCGTAGCTGTTTCTGCCGGAATGTTTCTTTTTTATCTCTATAAGAGACTTTTCCGGTGTAAATTTCGTGAGTTCCTCAAAGGAGGGAACTGTCATATGTCTTCTCGCCGGTGTAGTCGGCTTATATTTTACTGTAGGCATTATCTATTCCTCCTTATCAGTTCATTCCCTCAAAGAATTCGATAGTTTTGGAATCCGCCGTCAGTGTAACAACAGCTTTCTTCCATGCAGAAGTATAACCTGCATTGTAACGAAGTCTCTTGGGTTTTCTTTTAACGTTTATTGTGTTGACAGCGGCAACCTTTACTCCGAAGAGTTCTTCAACCGCTTTTGCGATTTCGGGTTTGGTTGAACCGGAAGCAACTTTGAAAGTGTACTTCTTTTCAGCCGTGTAATCGTTCGATTTCTCGGTGATGATAGGCTTCAAAATAATATCCTGAGCGAATTTCATGCTTCGTACACCTCCTGTATTTTATTTACGGCATCCTGCGCCATAACGAGCGAATTGCAGTTCAACAGGTCATATACATTAAGTGTATTCCACTGCGTAACCTTAACCCCCTCAATGTTTCTGAGGCTTGCGACTGCGTGCTTTTCATTGTCAGCGAGAACAACAAGCGCTTTCTTGTCGGCCTTAACCGCTCCAAGCATCTTTACCATGTTCTTCGTTTTGAATTCTGCACTTTCGATTTTGTCAATAACGATAAGTTCGTTTTCGGCAACTTTCGATGAGAGAGCGCTGAATATAGCAATGCGGCGAACCTTTTTGTTGAGTTTAACTTTGTAGAGTCTGGGTTTCGGACCAAGAGCTACTCCGCCGTGTGTCCACTGAGGAGCACGGGTCGAACCCTGACGCGCTCTACCTGAACCTTTTTGTCTCCAAGGCTTCTTTCCACCGCCCGATACCTCGGTGCGAGTGAGCGTTGACTGTGTACCCTGTCTTTGATTGGAAAGGTACGCAACCACTGCCGAGTGGAGGACAGCCTCATTTACTTCGGCTCCGAAAACAGTATCGGAAAGCGCCATTGTTCCGACTTCGTTTCCCGCCATGTTAAATACTTTAATTTCGGGCATTTTTCATTTCCTCCTTTCGACTTATGCTTTAACGCTGTCACGGATGAATACGATACCGCCGCGAGCACCGGGAACGGCACCCTTAACAGCAACGAGATTCTTCTCGGCGTCTATTTTAACGATTTCAAGATTGAGAACTGTTACCTGTTCATTACCGTACTGGCCTGCCATCTTCTTGTTCTTGTAAACTCTCGAAGGCGACGAGCATGCGCCCATTGAACCGACTTCGCGATGTACGGGGCCTGTACCGTGGGTCATCTTAAGAATGTGGTTACCCCATCTTTTAACAGCGCCGGTATAACCGTGACCTTTTGTAATGCCGGTAATGTCGACCTTTTCGCCGTTGGCGAAGGTATCGGCGGCCACTACGTCGCCCACGTTCATATCGGATGCGTTTTCAAGGCGGAATTCCTTAAGATGTCTCTTTGCACTTACGCCGGCTTTCTTGAAGTGACCGGCTGCGGGTTTGTTGACAAGCTTTTCTTTGATATCTTCAAATCCAAGCTGAACGGCATCGTAACCGTCGATGTCAACTGTTTTCTTCTGCGTTACATAGCAGGGTCCGGCTTCAATCACCGTTACAGGGATTGTTGTGCCGTTTTCGGTGAAAATCTGAGTCATACCCAGTTTCTTTCCGATGATTCCTTTTTTCATTGTTTTTTCTCCTTTTAAGGTTATTGGTTGACGGGATTGTGCTTCCGGGAGCCGCCCCGACGCCGCCAACATGACCTTGCCGTCATCAAGCCGCCGTTGTCTCTTGAGAGGAGAGTTCGGTCTGCGCTCTGTACGGTTGGGTTCGGCTTAAACGGTGCGTACTCAGATTTTAACGTCTATGTCAACACCTGCGGGAAGTTCGATGTGCATAAGAGCGTCGATGAGTTCCTTGGAAGGTTTGCGGATCTCAATGAGTCTCTTGTGTGTGCGCTGTTCGAACTGTTCACGGCTATCCTTGTACTTGTGCACTGCACGAAGGATAGTGATGATTTCCTTCTCTGTGGGAAGGGGTATGGGCCCTGATACTTCGGCGCCGTTTCTCTTTGCAACTTCAACGATTTTCTTTGCAGATGCATCGATAAGGGAGCTTTCGTAACTTCTGAGCCTTACCTTGATTTTTTCACTTGCTGCCACCTTGATTTGCCTCCTTATTATATTTGCCGACCGACCGTACACGCCCTCGGGTGTTTCCGACGCCCCCTCAAAGCAACCGGATACGGCACGGTGAGTAACTGCCTGCCAATCCGGGTTTTGTTCAGGTGTCGCTCGAAGTATATCGGTATACCGCAAAACGGTACGTTGCGCGCGAATTACCTGTTGCCGTGACCGTTTAGCAACAGCAACCTCTCGCGCAAACCGCATCAAGCGTGATTATTATATCATATATAAAAGCTCATTTCAACGGTTTCTTCAAAGTATTTTGTGAAAATTTTTCTTGTTTTTCCACTGAATTTTTGTTAACTTTACACATACGATTTTCTGACTTTTCGGACTGCTCCCGTTTTCATATTTCAAAGCAGGAAGGATGCACGTCTCTTTTATAATAAAATGAAGATTTCGGTTGCGTAATTTACCGATTTGATATTGATATGAAGCTTTTTTTGTGCTATACTTATAAACAAGCGGTTTAAACCGCACATTTTACCCGAAATGAGGCGACTGTTTTGAACAAAACGTCAATTAAATTTATAATTTTCCTTGCAGCATCGCTATGCCTTTGTGTTATAAGCGCAAGTTTTTTCGTATATTCCTCTATGTTCTGCTATGACGGTTCGATACAGCACTTTGACCCTTCGCCTGCGGTTTATTGCACTTACGGAGCGCTTTTCCTTTGTGCTGCGACTTCCTTGACGGCGTTCTTCACAGCAGGCAAAAAGGCCGCTGTAAACCCCGTCCCGTCGAATACATCCTTCGGTGAGACATTCTTTGCCGTACTCTCCGGTCTCCTATCCGTTCTCTGTGGTCTTATCACGGCCAAAAACGGCATGCCGGATGCCAAAGTCGCTCTCATTATGATGCGTATAGCTCTGTATTTTATCACATCGGTTTACTTCTTTGTTTCCGCTTTCACAAAGAAACGGCATAGAGAAACGATTTCTTTTGCGGTGTGTTCCGCTATACCGATCTTGCTGTTTGCGATTCTTATCCCGTGCCACTACTTCGACAAAAGTTATGCCCTCAATTCCGCCGACCTTTTCGGCAAAACTCTGCTCTTTGTCTGCTTTATGCTGTTCTTTACATTTGAAACCGCAATCGGCGCCCATGCCGCCTCCAGTGCACGCAAGTATCTTCTCGGAGCTTGCCTTTCGGTTTCATGCGGCGGAGCAATAGCGATTTCGGGACTTATAAACGCCGTTCTTGCGGGCAACGGTTTCACAACTGAACTTCTCGATTGCACCTTTTACGCATCGGTATGGTTTTACATCTCCGTAAAATCGTTCGGCGTTTGCAGAACGGCACATATTGAAAACAAAAGCTCGCTATGCGACAGTGACAGCGAAACCGAAAGTGAAAACTGCGCGTCTGACTTTCTTGAACAGTGCGGCACCTGTGCGGATGAAAATGCGGGAGAGACAAATGAGGATAACACAGATACCGAAGAGTACACCGAACAGTAACTAAACCTTCCGGAGATAAAGGACATCTATGACATCTATAAGCGTCAGCGGACTTTCGTTTGAAGTCGGCACTAAGAAAATACTGAATAATATTTCCTTTTCGCTTGAAGAAGGAGACAGACTTGCCATAGTAGGCGTTAACGGCTCGGGCAAGTCTACTCTTTTGCGCCTGATTACGGGCAAATACGAAGCAAGCACGGGCGGTATTTTCGCGGCTAAAAACAAGTCTGTCGGCATGATGGAGCAGGACGATGCCGTGAATTTTGTTTCCTCATTCGGCAAAATAAAATTCGACAACACAGTTCTTTCGCAAATGTATGCGGCGTATCCCGAACTTTGTGCCACCGAACTCCGTCTCTCGGAACTTGAAGAATTATTGAAGAGCGCCGACGGCGATGAGCTTTTACGTTTGACATCGGAGTTTACACAACTTAACGGCGATTTCATTGCAAACGGAGGACTGCACTACAAATCCCGATGCAAAAGTCTGCTTTTAAAGCTCGGTCTCGGAGAGGAAAAGCTAACTCAGCGCATAGAGAGTCTGAGCGGAGGGGAAAGAGCACGGCTCAGCCTCGCAAAGCTCCTGTTCAGAGAGCCCGATATTCTGATTTTGGACGAACCGACGAACCACCTTGATACAGATACTTTGGAATGGCTTGAAGGTGTTCTGTCAAATTACAAAAAAACCTTGATAACAGTCAGTCATGACAGGCTTTTTCTCGATAAAGTGACTACCAAAACGCTTGACATAGAGCATGGGATATCAAGACTTTATAATGCGCCCTATTCGGAATATGTAAAGCTTAAAGAAGAATACAGGGCATCCGAACTCAAAAAATACAATGTACAACAAAAAGAAATAGCCCGTCTTGAGGCTTATATAGAGCAGCAGAGACGTTGGAACCGCGAGAGGAATATAATTGCCGCAGAGAGCAGAGAAAAGGCAATATCGCGCATGGAGAAGGTCGACAGGCCACTTGACGCGCCGAAGCCTATACGCTTTGAGTTCGCCAAGAGTGCAGAAAGCGGGAATGATGTTCTCACAGTCAAAAATCTTGCAAAGAGTTACGGTAAACAGACACTCTTTTCGGATATCTCATTTGAAGTCAAGAAAAACGAAAGGCTGTTTATTGCGGGGGCAAACGGAACGGGAAAATCCACTCTGCTCAAGATATTACTTGAAAAGGTCAGTGCAGATAAAGGATATTTTGAATTCGGCTATAATGTTACAATCGGGTATTACGACCAGGAAAACCAAAACCTCGACCCTTCGAAAACGGTTATCGATGAGTTGTGGGATGCTTATCCCGGCACAACCGAAACAGAACTTCGGAATACTCTTGCCCTTTTTATGTTCAGGGGAGAAGATGCATTTAAATCGGTATCTGTTCTTTCCGGCGGTGAAAGAGCAAGGCTTACGCTTGCGAAGCTCATCCTGTCAAGAATGAATCTGCTGATTCTCGACGAGCCGACAAACCATCTGGATATTCAGTCAAGAGAGGCTCTCGAGAAGGCTCTTGATGCTTTCAAAGGAACGGTAATTGCCGTAAGTCACGACCGTTATTTCACAAAGAAAACGGCAACGAGGATAATAGAAATAGAAAACGGCACATGCCGCAACTTTATCGGCGGATATGACGATTATTCATCGGAGAGAGAAAGGCGAAAAACAGCCGAGAAACCTATTTTAGACCAAACCCCGACGGAGCAGGCGCAAACCGAATCAAACAAGGATTTATATTTGCGAAGAAAAAAGGAAAACGCCGATGCACGAAAGCTTAAAAAAAGGCGGCGTGAAGTCGCCGACGAAATAGCGAAGACAGAGCTGGAAATCGAAGAGATTACAAATGAGCTTTACGGTGATGCTGCAAGTGATTATACACGCGCCGCCGAACTTGATACAGCAAAAACAGCCCTCGAAGAAAAGCTTCTTCAACTGTACGAGGAAGAAGACGCACTCGGAGACAGGGAGGACGCAACATGAAACTGTACGTCGACGATATGAGAACACTGCCGACGGACAGCGACTGCATTTGTGTCCGATGTGCAGAAGATGCAATAAGAGAAATGTCCGTGCATTCTTTCGAATATATATCCCTTGATTTTGACCTCGGATATTCAAGTCTCAACGGACTCGATATTTTAAAGGGATAGCGTGGCGCAAGCTCCCGATTCCTCATATCAACATTCATTCATCGCACCCGACAGGGGTAAGAATGATGATTGATTTTTGCAAGAACAACCTCAAGGACAGCAAAATCACAACACGCCCTCTTTATTAGAATTCGGCAATCGAAACCGAAGAATATGCATAGTCTTTTCTTTGCACACCGATTGCGGCACAGCAAACCCCGTTTTCACCGGGAGCATTTACTTTAGATATTCAATAATCAAGCAGGAGACTACCCATTAGTTGAGTAGCCTCCTGCTTGATTTGTCCTATTTGCCCTTCACTTTGACTCTGCTTGCCTTTTTTCTGCGTTAATGCTTACATTTTCTATTTGAAAAAGCGTCATGCAAATCCACACGTACTCAAAATTCCAGCATCGTCTTGCAGTTTGCTCCGGCTTTAACAGTGTATTACAATGCAAGTCATTGTCAGTAAATTATTACGGGAAAACCTTTCGGCACAGTATCCCCTACATCGGGGTTCGCCTCTTTGATTCTTCGAATATCCGCCGCATACTTCTTGCAAATACTCCAAAGGCTCTCCTCACTTTGCGGATAATAAGCCTTAACTGTAAGCTCTCCGCCCCCTTCAAGTGCTTCTCCGAGGATGACGGATTTAATATAGTGGAGCTTTCGCTTCCCCGACACGCTCCACGTCAAAAGTGCCTCCCCACTCACCTCGACGGTATTCCCGGATATCTTTCCCGAAAGGCCAAAGGGACAGCATGTAACAAAACTTTGTAGGTCAGAGACATCGGCAGGGTCTAGTTTATATCTCACAGGCAAGTCGACTTCGGTACAGGATACCTCATCTCCGAGCACAAGCGCCTTAACCTTGACGG
>CAZCSZ010000048.1:0-7521 GCA_964501305.1 uncultured Ruminococcus sp. | reverse complement strand
GTATAAAGTCGGACCTTGTCGAAGAGTTTTGGCCTGAAAAGTAAGGAGACTGTAGTTTTGGCAAAAATCAAATTAACCAAAAACGAGTTGAAGGTTCAAAAGGATGCTCTTAAAATGTATCGCAGATATTTGCCTACTTTAACGCTCAAGAAACAGCAGCTTCAATCGGAAATACGAGCTATTGAGGCTTCCGTAAAAGCTGTTAGAACGGAAAGAGAGGAGCTTGAAAAAGGCTTCCGAAGTTGGATTGCCGTGTTCAGTGAAACATCTGCTTTTCCCGAAAATGCCGTAACCGTCGAAAATATCAGAAGAGGTAAAGGCAATATAGCGGGCGTGGATATTCCAACATTTGAAGGTGCGGATTTCCGCAGAGGTGAGTACGATTTGTATATAACGCCCCTGTGGGTCGATATAGCCGCAAGTCAAATGGAAAAGGCAATATCCCTTGATTTGAAAGCCGAGGTGCTTGATGAGCAGATAAGGCTTCTGGAAAAGGAATTAATCGAGACATCGCAGAGAGTTAATCTTTTTGAGAAAGTTAAGATACCTGAGGCTGAAGAGAATATCAGAAAAATCTCCATTTATCTTGCCGACCAACAGGTCAGTGCGGTTGTACGTTCCAAGATATCTAAGCGTAAAATAGCCGCACGCAACGCAAATCCGTCGGAAAGTGAGGTTTATTCGTTATGATCGTGCCTATGAAGAAGGTGTCTCTCATTGTAATGGGAGATAAAAAAACCGAGGCGCTGAGAAAGCTTCGTAAACTCGGAATTGTTCATATTGAAATCGAAGAGGGACGTGTCGGTGACTCGTCAACGCTGCGAGTCAGAAGCGAAATGCTCGGGAAGGCGGTTTTCATTATCGGAAAAAGCGGCAAAAACGGGCAGACGAATGCAGAGTTTGATAAAGCACTCGAAATTGCCGAGGAAATCGTCGCTCTCGATAAAAAACGAACAGAGTATCAAACCGAACTTGCTGTTTTGAATTCGGAACTTGAGAAAATGAAGGATTGGGGAGATATCGACCCCGACAGCATAGATGAACTTGCAAAAAAGGGAGCGGCCATGTCTTTCTTCGAGATGCCGAAGAAAGAGTACGCAGCACTTCCCGACAGCATTAAGACGGTTAAAATCAACGACGGCAAATCGACAGTCAGATTTCTGTGTCTCGATGCAGATACGGATTTCGAAAACGCCGAGCAGCTGCTTGCATACAGGCTGACTTTGCCCGAAAGGTCGTCGGCAAAAACAAAAAGCAAGATTGATTATATCAATTCAAAAATTAAAGCAATCAACGGTACTATTGCCTCTTATTCATGTTACAGAGACAGCATTAAAAGGGCAATTAAAGAGGTTGCGGGCGAAATAGAGTTTGAAACGTACAGAGAAGGCATGAAAAACGAAAGTCTCTCGAGCGGCAGGGAAGAAGCTCTTTGTGTTTCGTATTTCAAGGGATATGTTGAAAGCAACAACGTAGAGAAACTCAAAAAAGCGGCTGCAAATAACTCATGGGGACTGCTCATCGAAGAGCCTACCGAGGAGGACAACGTTCCGACAAAACTTAAGAACAACAAATTTGTCAGTCTTATTTACCCTTTGACAGATTTTCTCGGAACGGTTCCGGGATATTTCGAGTACGATATTTCAGGGTGGTTTTTAGCATTTATTTTGATATTCTTCGGCATAATTTTTGGCGACGGCGGATATGGTCTGCTCATTTGTGCGGTCTGTGCAGTACCGATTTTAAAGGCGCTTATAACAAAGGAAGCCCCTTCACAAACCGTGTTGCTCATAGGACTTTTCGGACTTTCAACGGTTATTTGGGGGACACTGACCTGCACATGGTTCGGGCTTTCTCCAGAACAGTTGCCGCAATGGCTGAAGAGCCTTTCAGTGCCCGTGATTTCAAATGTCAACGCCGATAGGATATGGTATCCTTTTTGGACCGAGGGAGAATTCGGATTGACTACGGCGCAGAACTTGCAAATATTATGTTTCTCCCTTGCACTTATACAGCTTACCGTGGCACATATTAAATGCGCAATACGTAACGGGAAATCGTTTAAAACAGTGGGAGATATCGGTTCGATACTTCAGCTTTTCGGTATGTATTATTTAGTGTTAAGCCTTGTTGTTAATCCGAGTGTATTCAGTTTCGGACTGGTAATAGGCATAATACCCGTCGGCACGGTGTCTGTTGCAATGATTGCCGTAGGTTTTGTTGCAAGCTTTGTGTTCTCAAACTATGAGGGAAGCATACTAAAATCGGTGCTTTCGAGCCTTGTCAACATAGTATCGGTTCTGCTTGGAGTT
Organism: uncultured Ruminococcus sp.; assembly: GCA_964501305.1. GTDB lineage: Bacteria > Bacillota > Clostridia > Oscillospirales > CAG-272 > RUG14199. Next base: position 5,209 of record CAZCSZ010000048.1, on the reverse strand, counting down.
GTCAATGTCTTTTCCGATATAGTATCTTATATAAGACTGTGGGCCGTCGGACTTGCGGGAGCGGCAATTTCCGCTACGGTAAACGAACTTGCAAGTCCGCTTCTCGGAAACTTTATGTTTATGATACTCGCAATAGTATTGTTGGTTTTCGGACACGGACTTAACATGATATTAAATGTACTTTCCGTGATAGTCCACGGAATAAGGCTGAACACGCTTGAATTTTCTTCGCACCTTGGAATGTCGTGGAGCGGACATAAGTTTAAACCTTTCGAAGAATAAAATATAAAGGAGATTAAATTATGAATTTAGGATTACTGGGTACAGCACTGACTATGGGTATTGCCGCCGTTGGCTCGGCTATCGGTATAGGTATTGCAGGTCAAGCATCTATTGGCGCATGGAAAAAATGTTACATGAGCAATAAGGCGGCACCTTTTATACTTACTGTTTTTGCCGGAGCTCCTCTTACGCAGACAATTTACGGCTTTCTCTTAATGCAACAGATGAAGGCATCAAGCGCTGACCCCGCATTTCTGTTTGGAGTTGGAATTGCATCGGGAATTGCTATAGCTCTTTCCGCTGTATTTCAGGGCAAGGCGGGCGCCGCAGGCGCAGACGCTTTAGCCGAAACTGGCAAGGGCTTCTCACAGTATATTACCGTCGTCGGTCTTTGCGAAACCGTCGCACTCTTCGCTCTCGTCTTCAGCATGGTTGCCCTAGGCTAAAACGGACTCAAATCCGCACTCACACCCCGCACAGCGTGCGGGGTGTGAGTGCGGATTAATGCGGTGGGTTTGCTGCTGTGTGTAATACGGAGAGTAAGGCTCGGCACGGCGGTTCCGATACAGTATAAAATGAGGAAAGAACGGTTTGACGGGACAGATATGTTCTGTGTGTACCGTGTGAGGATATGCATCCTGTGCATTGTTCGTTGGATATTGACATTCGGTTTTTGCTTTGAGACTGAATGTTCTCGGCTTTGAGATAGGCATTTTCGGTGACAGAATAGACAAAATCCCCAATGAAGAGTGGGAATGCGGATGGGCAGACCTACAAAAATATAAAATTAGGGAAAGAAAATTCAAAAAAGGCTTGATAAATGTCTTGATGTGTGGTAGAATACTACAGTACGATGATGTAAGCAAGGAGAGAGGGCGCGCGGTCCTCTCTCTTGTTTATGATGAGCGAAAGAGGTATTATGGAAAACGAAGTTACAAAAAGCGGGTCCGTGAAGCTTTCAAAGAAGAAGAACACGGCATCTGTTGTGCGGGAAATAGCAGAGCCTGTTGCTCTTAGCCTCGGCTATTCCGTTTGGGATGTTGAGTATGTAAAAGAAGGAGCGGAGAATGTGCTTCGCATTACTATTGACAGTGATAACGGGATAGGCATTGACGATTGCGAAAAGATGCACCGTGCGATTGATCCCGTACTTGATGAGGCTGACCCGATTGAGGCTGCTTACAGACTTGAAGTATCTTCTCCGGGGGCTGAGAGAGTCCTTACGAGAAAAGAACACTTTGAGAGTTTTATAGGGACGGAAGTTGAGGTAAAACTCTTCAAGCCCTATAACGGAGCAAAGATTTTCAGGGGTATTCTAAACGAAGCAGACGACGACAAAATAGTAATTGTTTGCGGTGAGAATGCATACGAAATAGATAAAAAGGCAATTGCGAAGGCGAACACCGTCTTCCATTGGGATGACAAATAAGAATTAAATAATACACATATAAAACGAAAGGTTATGAAACAATGAACGCAGAATTTTTCGACGCGCTTGACGAGCTTGAAAAACTTAAGGGTATACCTAAGGATTACATGGTTGAGAAAGTAGTTGTTGCGCTTACAAACGCCTTCAAGAAGGAGACGGGAGCCGACAATGTAAGAGTTGCAATTGACCCTGTAAAGAGGGATATTAAAGTCTACAGGCAGAGAACCGTGGTTGAAGAGGTAACGAACCCCAAGACGGAAATAAGCCTTGAAGAGGCAAAGGCCATTTCCAAGAGAAATGTTGTGGGTAAAATTCTTGAAAACGAGGTAAAAACGAAGAACTTCGGAAGACTCAGCGCACAGGCGGCAAAGAACGTTATAGTTCAGGCAATAAGAGAGACCGAACGTGCCAACACCTTCAGAGAATATGAAAAGAAGCGTGAAGAAATCATCACGGCGATAGTTACGAAGAGTGCGGATGAGACGGGGGCTGTCATGATAGACACGGGCACAAGCGAGGCACCTCTTATTCAAAAGGAGCAAATTCCCGGTGAGACCTTTGAAGTCGGCGACAGAATCAAAGTATTCGTCACCGAAGTCAAGAGGCCTGACAGCGAGGGTTCGATAGTTACTCTTTCGAGAACTCACCCGGGTCTTGTCAAGAAGCTTTTTGAGCTTGAAATTCCTGAAATTGCAGACGGCACTGTCGTTATCAAGCACCTTGTACGAGAGGCAGGCAGCCGTACAAAGATTGCCGTCTGCTCTGAGGACCCCGATGTCGATGCTGTAGGTGCGTGTATCGGTAACCACGGCATGAGAATAGGCAGTATTGTCAATGAGCTTCGAGGAGAAAAAATCGATATTATCGAGTATTCCGATAATCTCGGAGAATTCATTGCAAGATCGCTGTCTCCGGCTACAATATCTTCAGTTGAGTTTGAGAGTGAAAAGAGTGCGAAAGTATATGTTGCGAATGACCAGCTTTCGCTTACAATAGGAAAAGAAGGGCAAAACGCACGTCTTTCCGCAAGACTTACGGGCTGCAAGATAGACATTAAAGGCGTATAAACGCAGGGTGAAATCATGACAAGAAAAGTGCCCGAGAGGCGTTGCATAGGATGTTACAAGTCATTTCCGAAAAGCGAGCTTATAAGGGTTGTCAGAACGCCCGAGGGAAACACGGAGCTTGACCTTACCGGAAAGAAAAACGGGAGGGGCGCATATTTGTGCCGAAATGCCGATTGTTTCAGAGCGGCACGTAAAAAAGACAGGTTGAAGACTAATCTCAACGCTGAGATTTCCGATGAAGTTCTTGACAGAATTGAAATGGAGATTTCCCGTTTTGAGGAGGAAAAATGAAAGATGCGACGGATGGTTTTACCGATGTAATTAATGAAGAAAACCGAAAGAAAGCGCTCACCTACGTCGGCTTTTCCGCACGGAGCGGAAAACTCGTTGTCGGCAGCACACAAGTTACGGCGGCTGTAAGGAAAATCGGTTTCAAAGGCAACAATTATTCTGCTGTGCTTCTTGCGGTTGATTCATCGGACAGGACAAAGAAGCAAATAAAGGACAAATGCACGTATTACGGCATTCGGGTTTTCGAAGTATTCAGTGGAGATGAGCTTTCAAAAGCTTCGGGGAAATCGGAGTCGTTGAGTGCAGTTTATATAACAGATAAAAATCTTTCAAAGGCGCTCATTTCGGCGCTTACGGGGTCGGACGGCCTTGATTTAAAGTAATTACAGTTCAGAGAAAGGACTTTTTCGCCGTGGCGAAAACAGGTAGTTTACAGGATGGCACAAGACAGTATGTTCCGAGTCAATCAAATAGCAAAAGACTTGGGAATGAAAACAACTAAAGAACTGACGGCATATCTTGAAGGGATAGGCATTACCGACAAAAAACCGTCATCGGTTCTTTCGGCAGATGAATTCGGTTATTTCTTCAACGAGCTGACCCGTTCCGCACAGATCAGCGACCTTGATGACTATATGCAGAAAAAGAGCCGGATTTTCGAAGGCCGAAAGAGTGATATTTCCGAGAAAAAGCGCCGTGCGAAGGAGGAAGCCGAGGCGAAGGCAAAAGCCGAAGTTGAAGCTTTGGCGGCACGTGAAGCAAAAGAAAAAGCTGAACGTGAGGCAAAGGAGGCGGCTGAGCGGAAAGCCAAGGAAGAGGCTGAAAGCAAGGCGAGAGTCGAGAGAGAAGCCAAGGAAAGGGAAGACGCCAAAATGGACGCTCTGAAGAGAGCTGCCGCGAAGGCCAAAGCCGAGTACGATGCCAAAGTTGCAGCCGAAGCGGAAAAGAAGGCGGCTGCCGAGAGAGCAAAGAAGGCAAAAGAAAGCGCCGTTATCGGTGAAAAGTCTCAAAAATCGGTCGAGAAGCCTGCCGTAAAGGATACTAAGGTTGATTTGAAGGAAGCTGAAAAAGCAAGACGTGACCGTATGGCGAAAGCTCTTGAAAACAGCTATTCTGTGCCCACGGTTGAAGGGACGGGATACAAAAATCTGCCGACTAGCGGTCAGAATAAGTCAAAGCAGACTCAAAATACGGGAAAGCAGAGAACGGGTGCTACAAGAGTTGTAGATACACGTGCATCGACAGTGGATTTCTCGAAATATGACGATAAGCTTGATAACTTCGCTCCCGATGCCATGAGCGACCGTCATTCGACGAAGGAAAAGTTCAAGAACAAGAATACAAATCAGAGAAGCAACAAAGACCGCAACAAGGAAAAAGCGGCTATGGATAAGCTTAGAAAAGAGCAGCTTGAAAAAGCGAAGAAGCAGCCTCTCAAAATATCCGTACCCGATGAGATTTCCGTTGGCGAGCTTGCCGCAAGACTTAAAGTTTCCGCGGCCGATGTTGTCAAAAAGCTTATGATGATGGGCACTATTGCCACTGTTAATCAAGTAATTGATTTTGATACAGCTTACCTCATAGCGGATGAATACAAAGCCGAGGTTAAGAGAGAAGTTGTTGTAACGATTGAAGAAAAACTGTTCACGGAAGTTGAAGACACGGATGAGAGTCTTAAAGAGCGTGCACCTGTAGTATGTGTTATGGGACACGTTGACCACGGTAAGACTTCAATACTTGATGCAATCCGCCACACAAGCGTTACAAGCGGAGAAGCAGGCGGTATCACTCAGCATATAGGTGCGTACCGTGTCAGTGTTGACGGAAAGAATATAACGTTCCTTGATACTCCCGGGCATGCGGCGTTTACCGCAATGAGAGCAAGAGGCGCCATGGCGACGGACATTGCCATCCTTGTTGTTGCCGCCGATGACGGAATCATGCCTCAGACGGTTGAAGCTATCAACCATGCCAAAGCGGCAGGTGTTGAGATAATCGTTGCTATCAATAAGATAGACAAAATTACGGCGAATCCCGAAGCTGTTAAAGCGGAACTCACAAATTACAGTCTTGTTCCCGAAGAATGGGGCGGCGATGTAATTTGCGTTCCTGTTTCGGCGCATACGGGGGAGGGCATAAA
>CAZCSZ010000047.1:0-7575 GCA_964501305.1 uncultured Ruminococcus sp. | reverse complement strand
AGCACACATCGTTCTATTTCAAGAAACTTTGCTTATTATTGCAACTTGATATTGCTATTTGCGTTGAATTAAAATAATTAAATTATTCGAAGTTCTTCAAGTACTTTTCCGCCGCGGCGAATTTAACACACGTGCAGAGAATTTCGATTGCGGTCGCAAGCTCACCGTCATCCGGATATGTCGGAGCTATGCGGAGATTTCTGTCTTTCGGGTCTCTGCCGTAAGGGTACGTAGCACCTGCGGGAGTAAGCTTTACACCCGCGTTCATGGCAAGCCTGTACACATGTCTTGCAAGTCCGTTTTCAAGGTTGAGACTTATGAAATAGCCACCCTTCGGCTCATTCCACTCGGCAATTCCGAGACCATCAAGCTCACGGCGCATAATGCCAGTTGCGATTTCGAACTTCGGTCTTATAAGAGCCGCATGTTTTTTCATATGGGCACGTATTCCGTCCGCATTTTTGAAGTACTTCACGTGGCGCATTTGGTTGATTTTGTCGTAACCTATCGTCTGCGTTGCGAGAATCGGCTTAATCTGTTCTATATTTTTCTCACTTGCCGCCATTATAGCAACACCCGAACCGGGAAATGTGATTTTCGAAGTCGAAGCAAAGTAGAATATGTTGTCCTGTGTTCCGTATTTCTCGGATGCCTTGAATATATCGAGGAGTTCTACCTTCTCATCGGTCAGCTCATGAACGCTGTATGCATTGTCCCAGAATATTCTGAAATCGTTTGCCGCAGGGCGCAGAGCCGCAAACTGTTCTACGGTTTCGTCTGAATATGTAATACCGTCGGGGTTTGAAAACTTCGGAACGCACCAAATACCTTTTACCGATGGGTCGGAACAGGCAATGTCGTATACGGCATCCATATCGGGACCGTCGGGCGTCATTTCAACAGGAATCATCTCAATTCCGAGTTTTTGACAAATCGCAAAGTGCCTGTCATATCCGGGGCTTGGGCATATGAATTTAATTCTGCCCTGACGGCACCACGGTTCGGAACCACCCGATACGCCGAAAAGCATACAGCGGACTATCGTGTCGAACATTACGTTGAGCGATGAGTTGCCGAGAACGAGTATCCTGTTTGTGGGAATATCGAGAAGTTCGGAGAAAAGTCTCTTAGTCTCCGGAAGTCCGTCCAGTATTCCGTAATTTCTGCAGTCAAGCCCATTTTCCGAAAAGCAATCCTCTCTTTCGGAAATAACGCCGAGCATGTCTGTTGTAAGGTCAAGCTGTGCTTGACCGGGCTTTCCTCTTGTAAGGTCGAGATGAAGTCCTTTTGCCTCCCATTCTTTGAGTTTGGCATGGTTTTCACTGTAAATTTGAGAAAGTTCTTCCTTGGACAATTCTTTATACTGTTTCATAATGAATCACCTTACCTTTCTATACTGCCGTTTTCGACGGCAAAGATCACATTTTTGCATTTTTTGAATTCAAAATTGCAAAAATCTCTTCTTCATTTCTTTGATTATACCATATGTGGGCGCAAAATACAAGTGCCAAAGCAAAATCTTTCAAAATATTTCTCCGTCGTCTGTTTCACATCCGAAGAACTTCTTTTCGGCTGTTTAAACTTTGTCGAAATTCGCCGTTCTACGTTCATTTTCAATCTTATTTGCGGTACCTTTTTGTTCATAAATGCGTTCGGCGCCGTTTTAATGGAAAACAGGCGGAACAAGCCGCCAGAAATCCGTTTATTCAGTTTAAAAGTGCATTGCCCGCTTCTTCGTAGAATACCGAAAGCACGGTTTCGAAAACCGACGTCGGGTCCGGCTTAATCGCCATAAATCCCGTGTCCGTCATCTCCGCCTCACCTTCAATCACAATAATATTGTCCATTGAAAAGTTTCCGCTTTGGATTACGGTTGTGGCAAGATACGTGACACTGTCAATGCTCATGCTCGTATAGGTATAATCCTTTGATGTGTTTATAAGTCTCGAAACAGCTCCGATATCGCTTTTTGCGATTTCGTATGCTTTTTTTCCGAAGGCCTTTATATACTGAATTTGCCTTTCACGTCTCATTGCATCGGAATTAAAGACAGACGTGTCCCTTGCCTGAACGTATTTCTGCGCACGTTCTCCCGTAAGCAGATAGGTCTGCCCCTCGTTGAAGTCCGCTATAGTCTGTAAGCTGACAACTTCAACTCCGCCGACGGCATCCGCCATTGCACCTATGCCGTTAAGTTCAAGTGCCGCATAATTCCCGATTTCTATTCCGCAAAGCAAACGTTCCATTGACAGAACCGTATTCTCACAGCTTGTTTTCTTGCCGTCGCCGTATGAATAAGAAAGACAAAGCTGCATTTGCTGAATACCGATATACTCACCCGAATCGTCATACACATTGACGTCAGCCAAAGTATCACGGGGTATCGAAATCAAAGTCAGTTTTCCCGTTTCGGTGTCAAACGCCGCAACCATATTCATATCCGACTGGCCGCTTTCTGTGCTGAGACTCTCGCTCTTGTCTATATCGTATTTGTCAATGCCGAGAAGAGCAATGGGAACAACACTTTCGTTTTGAACGTACTTCTTTCCGTTATAGGTCAGAGTTTTACCCTCGTCATAGAAAACCGCATTGTTAACTTCCTTTACCGCCTCTTGGTCGATAACGGCGGGTTTGAAGTCGTTTTTGCCTTTTTCCTTCATTATATATAAAGAGACAGTGGGCACAAGCACAATCAAAAGGATTACGGCAAGCACAATACAGAGTACCTTAAGCGCTTTTTCACCTTTACGCCCTTTGTTTTTGCCGTGCCTGCCCGTTTTTCCGCCTTCGGTTGAACGGCGTTCGGATGTATGATGTCCGCGCTCTTCAAAACCGTGTGTCCCGTCTTTTCGTGAACGGTGATGGTGGTGTTTCTTACATTTATAATAGTCGGGGTTGTGGCTTGAACCGCTGCCGTGTCCTGAGCTGTGGCTGTGTTTGTGTCCCGAACCGTGACCGTGTCCTGAACCGTGGCTATGGCTTGAGCTGTGACTGTGTCCCGAGTTGTGCCCTTCTCCGCTCTTTTCTAACGCACGGTTTGCCTCATCCTCGGTTCTTTGTTCGGGACTTCTCTTTCTGACAGCTCTATAATGTTTACCTACCGATTTTTTGGACAATGAAACGCCCTTTCGTGTGCCGGCAGGCTCTTTCTCAAAATAAAAGCCGCCGTCGGAGGTAATCTTTCCGTTTTCGTCCATTATATATCTCCGATTTTATTTAGTTGCCTCGTCTTTGACAAGAACGCCATTGACAAGATAACGGTACATGTTGTTAGCCATACACGTACTCAGCACGACAAGCTTGTCATCGTTTGAAAGCGTTACCCCTTCTCTTACATTCATCGGTATCGTAACGGGATTGAGAACGTGCCCGAAATATTCTTCACGGACGCTCTCATCATCGAAATCGAATGAGTTCATGATGTGTCTGTTGTCGTACTTGTGTGCCGAAACTACTCTGTAGGTCAGAATATGACCCGGAGTATAGATGTAGAAATATTCGTTTTCACGGAAAAATTCTTCATCTTCGAAATTGTGAAGGGTTGCGAACATGGAGCCGTCTTCACTCATATTATGCCCGTAAATAACCGTTACCGGGTCTTTAAAATCCCTTTTGTTCAGAGATTGAGTAAATATCACACCGGGAATATAGTAACTCTTGTCGATGTTTCTTCTGAGATAATATAAATCGTCCTCTCGACTTTGAAGAATGGGATAGTCTATATTCGTATTGGGAACTTTAATCCATGCGTATATTTCATCGTTAAGCTCCATTTGATGCGAAAAATCTATCGGATTTTCGGGTAGAATTACATCTTCCGCAAAGGTTTCACCGTCGGATGCGGTATATTCCGCATCTGCGCCCGACGCTTCACCCGAAATGCCGCTTGTCTCGTTAGGTGCAACATATCCGTGCCCAAAGAAACCCTTGATATAGATAACAGCCACCGTCAAAACGGATATGAATATCAGTATAGCGGCAATGAACGCCGCAAGGCGTCCCTTCTTCATTTTTTCTTTTTCCATAAAAGCTCCGTTTCGCCTCACCGTTTTGGAAAAACCCCGCCGCCTCTTTCCGTAAAAGGAACAGGCAACGGGGTCCTGAGGTCATTTCAAACGCTTAATTATGCTTCGAAATATTTTTTGCCCGTGTAAACTACAGCGCCTGCAGCCGCAAATACTGCGACAGCCGCAACAGCGACAAAAGCAATATCGCCGTAGCCTGTTTCGGGAGAAGTTCCGCTCGGGTCTTTGGATGCGCCGCCCTTACCGTTGAATACAGCGGTAAATACGAGGTCGCTGAGTGCACGCACTTCAATAGTCTCGGAGTTTGCATCGCCCGAAACCCATTCGAAGTCACCTGTGAATGTCCAACCGCCGAATGTGTATCCGTCATCGGCTTTAGCTTTGATTACGGCAGTCTCGCCTTTTTTAACGGTCACTTTGCTCGAAGATGCCGTACCGCCCTTGTCATCCTTAACGTTGACAACTACTTTGTAGAAGTCATCACCGGAGGGGCTTTTGAATTCATCTGCGGCAAAAGCAACGGTCGAAATGCCTATCATCATGACGGCAACAAGTGCCAATGCTATGATTTTTTTCATTTTCATACCTCTTTAAATTTACAAAGTTGCAACCTGTATAATATATAGTATCACTGCAGAGCCGATTTGTCAACGGTTTTTTATGCTTTGAGAGCTTCTTCAACTGCAACGGCACACGCAACGGTCATACCTACCATCGGGTTGTTGCCCGCACCGATAAGTCCCATCATTTCAACGTGAGCAGGAACCGAGGATGAACCTGCGAACTGAGCGTCACCGTGCATACGTCCCATGGAGTCTGTAAGACCGTAGGATGCAGGGCCTGCCGCCATGTTGTCGGGATGAAGTGTTCTTCCCGTACCACCGCCGGATGCAACAGAGAAGTACTTCTTTCCAGTCTCATAGCTCCATTTCTTATATGTGCCCGCAACGAGGTGCTGGAATCTTGTGGGGTTGGTGGAGTTACCTGTAATGGATACATCGACATTTTCGTGTTTCATTATAGCAACACCTTCGAGAACGTCGTTTGCACCGTAACATTTGATTTTAGCCTTTTCACCGTCAGAGAAAGCGATTTCTTCAACAACGGTGAGTTCTTCGGTGTAGAAGTTATAATCGGTCTTAACGTATGTAAATCCGTTAATTCTCGAAATAATATAAGCGGCATCCTTTCCGAGACCGTTGAGGATTACACGCAAAGGAGTTTTTCTGACCTTGTCGGCTTTTTTCGCTATACCGATAGCACCTTCAGCCGCCGCAAACGACTCATGTCCCGCAAGGAAGCAGAAGCACTGCGTTTCTTCTCTGAGAAGCATAGCCGCAAGATTGCCGTGTCCGAGACCGACTTTACGGTTTTCGGCAACGGAACCGGGGATACAGAAAGCTTGAAGCCCGACACCTATTGTTTCGGCAGCCTCTGCCGCTGTTTTCGTTCCTTTTTTAAGTGCAAGAGCAACACCGAGTGTATAAGCCCATGAAGCATTGTCAAAAGCTATGGGTTGAATACCTTTGATTATTTCGTCGACGTTTATTCCTTTGGCATCGCAAATAGCCTTTGCCTCTTCGAGGTCGGCAATTCCGTTTTCTGCCATGCAAGCTTTAATTTTATCTATTCTTCTTTCGAAGCCTTCGAATTTAACGTTGTTTGACATTATGCGTTCCTCCTTCTTACTCTGCTCTGGGGTCGATGTGCTTTACAGCTTCATCGTAACGGCCGTATGTTTTTACATTTGCCTCATATGCCTCTGCGGGAGCCGTACCTTTTCTGATTTGCTCCATCATTTTTCCGAGGTGAACGAACTTATAACCGATAACTTCATCTTTCTCGTCAAGACCTATGCTGAGAACGTAGCCTTCTGCCATTTCGAGATAACGAACGCCTTTTTTCTTCGTTCCGAACATAGTGCCGACCTGTGAGCGAAGGCCTTTTCCGAGGTCCTCAAGGGATGCGCCGACGGGAAGTCCGTTTTCGGAGAATGCCGTCTGCGTTCTGCCGTATACGAGCTGTTTGAAGATTTCTCTCATAGCAACATTGATAGCGTCGCAGACAAGGTCTGTGTTGAGAGCTTCGAGGATTGTCTTGCCCTGAAGTATTTCAGCTGCCATTGCAGCGGAGTGTGTCATGCCGGAGCAACCGAGAGTTTCAACAAGCGCCTCTTCGATAACGCCTTCTTTAACGTTAAGGGTGAGTTTGCAGCAACCCTGCTGAGGTGCACACCAGCCGATACCGTGGGACAGGCCCGAAATGTCCTTGATTTCGTATGCCTTAACCCATTTACCCTCTTCGGGAATCGGTGCGGGACCATGGTGAGGACCCTTGGCAACGGAACACATTCTTTCAACTTCCTGTGAATATAAAATGCTCATATTCGTAAGTCTCCTTATTTTGATTAATAAATATTTATCACTATGCGCTATTATACTACATTTTTTTATATAAATCAAGTTATTTGCGAGAATTCGGTCATTTTCGGCATATTATAGAATTAAAATAGGTACAAAAGGTGTTTTTGTGTTCAAATCAACCGCTGTATAAATCCGCTTTTGCGGTCAATAATAACTAAAACCGCACGGAGGACACACGAATGACGAAAAGCATGTACGAAGCAGAAGGCGAAATCGGAGAAAAGCTCAATGTACCGCCGTCTGTGTCGGAAGGCATTGACGGTATATTCAAAAGCGGAAGCGTAACCGCCTGCGGCAAGGGCAAGGCCGTGTTTTGCCTCTCTGTTATAGGTCAAATAGAAGGTCACTACAAGCTGACAGACGGTCAGAAAACAACGGAATACGAGCACATAATACCGCAAATCGTCGCCGTGGAACAGAGCGACGACATTGACGGCATGCTTGTGATTTTAAACACAATGGGCGGCGATGTTGAAGCGGGCCTTGCCATAGCCGAGCTTATAGCAAGTATGTCAAAGCCGACAGTATCTCTTGTCCTCGGCGGCGGACATTCAATAGGCGTACCGCTTGCAGTCGCAGCTGACAAGAGTTTCATAGTCCCCTCGGCTACAATGACGGTTCATCCCGTCAGAATGAACGGCACCGTAGTCGGTGTTCCGCAGACCTTTTATTATTTTGAAAGAATGCAGAACAGAATTATAGACTTCATAGTCTCCCATTCAACCGTAACAGAGGAAAAGATAAGACAGCTTATGATGAGGACAGACCAGATAGCAACAGACACAGGCAGCGTAATCGATGGGCGCGAGGCGGTCGGTTGCGGCCTTATCGACAGTGTTGGAGGGCTGTCCGATGCACTTTCCTTTTTTCAAAGTCCGAGCTGATAATCCGACCGCCGTCTTTCTCCGAGGAACCGCTTAGCTGTACTTTTTTCAGACAAAATCCACTTTTTCAAAAAAAGGCTTGACATTCGGCACTTTATTATGATATACTTACTGTTGCGGGCAATGTGACGCATCGACTTGGAGAAGTCGCGTAGTTGGTCGAGCGCGCGCGATTGGAAATCGCGTAGGCCTTAACGGGTCTCAAGAGTTCGAATCTCTTCTTCTCCGCCAAGCCTCAAACCC
>CAZCSZ010000046.1:5669-7594 GCA_964501305.1 uncultured Ruminococcus sp. | reverse complement strand
CATATACTTCTTTACTTGTCAAGCTTTTTTTGAAGTTTTTTAAAAAAATTTTGAGTTTTTTTGAAGCAACAGTCGAAAGCACATGGCATCCCGTTTATTTCACACTGCAGATAGGAATACGCAGTGCATTTCCGCTTGTATATTTATCCGTCGAACTGCGGAAAATATAATCAGTTTAAAAACGGAGGTTCTGAATGCTGACAGTTCTACTCAGAACGCTTATAATGTTCGCCGTTTTATTCTGCGCTATACGTCTTATGGGCAAAAGGCAGGTCGGTGAACTCGAAGTCAACGAGCTAGTAATAACCTTTATGCTTTCCGAGCTTGCCGTAGCTCCGATATCCGATAGACGCATACCCTTGCTTTACTGCGTTGTTCCTATTGTCATTCTGCTTACCATCGAAGTCATTCTTTCACTTATCTTCTCGAAAAGTTCACTCCTGAAGAAAATTTTTCTCGGAAAGCCCTCTGTTATAATATACAAAGGGCAAATCAATCAAAAAGAATTGCGACACCTTCGAATGAGCATCTCGGAACTCATCGGCGAGCTGAGATTAAAGGGCATACCGTCCGTTTCCGATGTAATGTATGCGATAGTTGAGGACAACGGTCAACTCTCAGTTTTCACAAATAAAAAAGCTTCCCCTTTGACGCTTGCGGATGTGGGCATCAAATCCGAAGAGTGCGGAATTGCGCATTGTATTATAGCCGACGGAAAACTGTTTTACGACAATCTGAAACTAATCGGCAAAGACGTAAAATGGGTAGAAAATACTGTAAAAAAACACGGATGTACTGTTGACGGAATATTTCTTATGACCGTTGATGACAGCGATGGCGTATATATAATAATGAAGGAGAAATGAGCGTCCCGACTTTTGTCGGGGCGTCTCTTTTTATCTGTATTCGGTTATCCCGTCTTCAAGAAGAAGTTTCTTTCTGACGGTTATATGCCATCCGTTATCGCCTTCTAAGTTAAAAGCGTTATTGACAGCGCTTACAATATACTCGGGATTGAGGTATCCTTCGCTATCGGCGCCCGTTACGGCACTTATTGTAAGAATTCCATCGGATTCCGCAGCTTGAAGTGATTTTATGTACTTCGTTATATCAACTTCTTTTTCGCCGCTCTTCGATCGTTTCATCATAATCACGGGAGACTTGAACAGTTCTTCGATTTTTTCGCACACGTCGCAAGTTCCGACATATGAGTGTATCTGTATTTCATTCAGTGCCCATTTTATGAGTTTGAATTTTGTTTGTGCCGTGTACACCTCGACTACTTTAATTCCGTCGGGCAGATACTCTGATAGTATGCTTGATATTTCTTCGTCGGTAATCTGAGTCGTGACCTTAATGTCGGCGATTTCCCTCTCTCCGCGGCATCCTACAGACAAAGGCGAGGCGAACGCAAGCTTCGGGATAGGATTAAATCCCTTTGTGTACCAAACAGGCAAATGGCTCTTTACAATCGCACGCATCATGTTTCTTGCAAAATCAAGATGAGACAGATAGGTCATTGGCCCGCCTTTTGAAAATCTTATTCTGACCTCACGCACCGCAGTTGCATCGAAATTGCGAACTTCATGTTCAACCACATCGGAAGTTTCATCCTGCGATACGGTTTCTTTTCCGCCGGGACACCATCTGCACCATTTTTTATCGACGGTCTTATTTGCCCCGCATCCCGAACATTTTTCCTTACACGACGGCGTTGTTACAGCCTCTTTGGCCTTGTGCCTTTCGCTTATGAGAAATTCTTTCGTAACGCCGCAATCTATTACATCCCACGGCAGAATTTCTTCATCGGGTATAGTCCTATTTGCGTAGAAATCGGGAGACAGTCCGACCTCTTCAATTGAAGATATCCACTTATCATAGTCAAAGCATTCTTCCCATGCACAGAATTTAATCCCGTTTTTATG
>CAZCSZ010000046.1:0-5659 GCA_964501305.1 uncultured Ruminococcus sp. | reverse complement strand
GTCTCCTCTTGCGAAAATTGCTTCTATTCTTGATACATCGGCATCATGATAATTGAACTTAACTTTCCGGTCGCTCTTTATTTTGTCAAGCAGAAATCTCTGCTTTTCTTCAAGAGCCTCCATTGTATTCTGCCCTTCCCACTGAAAAGGAGTATGCGGTTTCGGAATAAAACAAGCAACGCTGAGTGTAACCTGCGGTTGCTTATGCTTATTTCTCTCAGGCGTTCTGTAATACTCTTCGACAACATTGGAAGCAAGACTTTTAATTCCTTCGATATCCTCGTATGTTTCAAACGGGAGCCCCATCATAAAATACAGTTTTACCTGGTTTTTACCGGCGGCGAACGCAACATGCGATGCTCTCAGTATCTCTTCTTCGGTCACATTCTTGTTGATTACATCACGAAGTCTTTGTGTACCCGCCTCAGGCGCAAAGGTCAATGTACTTGTTCTCACGGAAGATATCTTATCCATGAGCTCTTTTGTAAAACTGTCCGCTCGGAGCGACGGCAAGGACAAATTGATTTTTTCGTCATTGGTCCAATCTACGAGTCTTTCCGTAAGTTCATCAACCTTCGAATAATCACTTATGGAAAGAGAGGACAGCGATATTTCTTCATATCCGGTATTGAGTGCGCTTTCACGTGCAAGATTGCACAGAACATTGGGAGATTTTTCTCTGACCGGTCTCGTAATAAATCCCGCCTGGCAAAAACGGCATCCTCTTATACAACCTCTGAAAACTTCAAGGGTTATTCTGTTATGAACCGATTCTATAAGAGGAAGAGTCGGGTTTGTCGGAAAATATGCAGCATCAAGGTCTTCGACTATTCTCTTTTTCACCCGTCTCGGCACGTTTTCATCAACAGGCTCGAAAGACTTCAAAGTTCCGTCCGTATTATATTCAGCCTCATAAAGAGACGGGACATAGAAACCTTCAAGTTCTGTTGCGACACGGTATAGAAAATCTTTTTTTGTATATGTGTTGCTGTCTTTCATTTCAATATAAAGACGAGCAAATTCCGGTAGAGCATCTTCTCCTTCGCCGATACAGAATACATCAACGAAATCGGCAAGCGGTTCCGGGTTGTAAGTACAGTGACCGCCGGCAATAATAATGGGAAATTTTTCTCCTCTGTCACATGACTTCAACGGAATGTAACCGAGAGACAGCATATTGAGAACGTTTGAATACGACAGCTCATACGAAAGAGAAAAAGCAACCGTGTCGAAATCGGCAACCGAATCGCCGCTTTCAAGCGCAAAGAGCGGAATATTTCTTTTTCTCATCTCACTTTCCATATCTATCCACGGAGCAAACACCCTCTCGCACCATACGTCATCCATTTCATTGAGAACTCCTGCAAGAATTTTTACTCCGAGGTTGGACATACCGATTTCGTAAGTGTCGGGAAAGCAGAATGCCCATCTCATCTTCAAATCCTCTTTATTCTTGACTACGCTTCCCGGCTCTCCTCCCGTGTATCTGCCGGGGCGCTGAACCTTTGTTATAAAGCTTCTTATATCATCTCTCATTTTCATCAAAACGGGCGGTGGCAAAGCCCCCGCCCTTCCTTTCGCACTATGTTATTTCACAATCGCTTTGGTCGATATTGCAATCGGTATAAGCCAGAATAGCTGGCATATTGCCGAGTAAACAGACCTCATTGAACTCATTTTACCCGTCATGAGTACCACTGCAAAGATAATTGTAGTTACAATAGCGGAGACAAAGCAGACAAAAGAATTAATTCTTTTTGCGTCAAGAACTCTGTCACAGTATGTAACGGTACGCAAAAGAGCTTTTGAAGTTCCACGGGCTACAATTCCGCTGTCTATGCGTTCAACTTCGTTTGCGATTTCATCAAGGCTTGCATAGCGAATAACACGGATGGGATACTTATCAAGAGATACCTTGCTCTTAATCATGTTCTCATCAATATTGGGGTCAAGCGTCTTGACGCAGACCGACATGCCACTTCCCGCAAGCTGCTTTACCGTATATTCGAAATCCGGGTCAAGCTCATAAACTATGTTCATCTTCGCAACAACCTTGTCCTTGAACATCATGAACATAACGGAGTTTTGAGGGTCAGACGGCTCGTTTATGTATGCATCGGGTATTTCACATCCGAGTTCCAAAAGGTTTTCGGCTCTGCCGAAAATAATCGATTTTCCGTTGACTTCGGTCTGTATGTAGCCGTTGCCTATTCCCGTAAGAAGAACATCCTCCGAATAACCCATCTCCTGCGTTGCGAGTTTAAAGACATCGGCAAGCGGGCCGCCTGTTTTTGCGAAAACGCTCGCTGCATAATAGAGCACCCTGTCAAAACGGTAATTGTTGTAGACTTTTATATTCTGAACTTTAACTCCGATTGAAGGAAACACAAGCTTGTCGTCAAACGACATAACAGACGCTCCCGAATATTCTTCAAGTGAATTCTCGCCGATTATTGTGCTGTCATTCTCGTACGATTCGAGATTGGCTTTGTAGAAGGGATATGAATATGTAATAAATACCGATACAGGGAGCGCAGCAACAAACATTGCGTATGCGTTCGCGAACGCTTGCGCTACCGTTTGGTTCATCATCGTCGAATATACGCCAAGAAGAAACGACAATGCAAGAGACAATCCGACTGACATCAATACTATCGTGCTGTTTGACCCGTTTGCGCTTTCGGTGCGGAAGAAATATCCGTCAACAAAAGATACTTTTTCGATTTTGAGAACGTCGCCGACGTTACCCTCATCGCTGAACGCCGCAACTTCCATTGCCGCCTCAGTTGAAGAAAGTCTGCGAAGTGCATATTTCGATTTCTTTGACGATGCAACATTGAAGCTGAATATTTCTCTTTTGACAGTCAAATAGGCAAACACGAGAGACATAAGTGCGCATAACGCCGCCGGGAAATTAAACAGAACGGGTTCAATCGGTGCAAGAGCGGTATTCGCCGTAACGGCAGAATAAATTACCGATATAACAGCCACGATTGACAAAATACTTTCGGGGCTAGGCTTGCCTTTAAACAGCGAGGCAAACCCGGCAAAAAACTGTTCATATGCCGCCGCATAAATAATAAGTAGTATCTGCAGGTCGACCATAATGTAAACTACAGGATAAACTGCGGGGTCAAGGAAACTGGCAAGCTGATAACCTATAATCGGCAAATTCTCGTAAATCATCAAAAGTGCAGTTAAGACAGCCGCAACGGCAAGTTTGATTTTGAGTCCGAAATAACGTTTTTTATACATTTCGGAAATCTCTTTTGTCTGTGATGAATCCCTGTATTCGAACCTGACGCTTCTTTCGTCTTTTTTTTGCTGTGCCTCAAGCTCTTTGTTATAGTTTTTCTTCATCCTTTTAGCCTTGTTGGCGCCGACTTTATCGTCGAGGCTGTCTTCAAGGCCGAGAGCAACCAACAAATTTAAGTCGGTATCTCCCGTCTCTCCGTTTTGAAGATTATCTATGGATTCTTTTACGAATTTCGAATAGTCATCTTCGTTTTCGCCGGCGCTTTCGAATTCATTGCCGTCATCGTCAACATAATCGTCGGCGCTGTTTTCCGCCGGAACATTTGAAACCTCTGCCGATACGGCGTTTATGCCGGAAAGTGTTGAGTCGAAACCACTGACGTTTTCGATGTCTTCAAAGCCTTCAATTCCTTCGAACTGTGATGCTTCTCCTGCCATTATTTCCGCCATAATATCCTTATCGATTGCGAAATCGCCGTTTTCATCTTCAACGAATAAATCGTTTTGAAGGTCAAAATCTTTTGTTATTCCTTTTCCGCCGTCAACATTAATTTCGGATGATGCAGTGCCGTCAATCTGAACGTCGTCAAATACGCTTTCGACAAATCCGACACTTTCGTCTCTTTCGATTTCTTCCTGCGAACCCATGTAAAAAGCATCTTTATCGTATTCTTGCGGTATAACATCTGCCTGAGAGATATTTATTCGCCCAATGTCAGACGCAGTGTCATCGGAAAAATAAGTCCCGCCGTCTTCTGCATTTTCGTATTCGGTATCCGAAAGCCCGTTCTCGTCGCTCATGCTGCCAAAAGACATTTCCGACAAGCTTCCGCCGGCTACGGTGCCGGACGTATAATCCATATATTCGCTCTGCGTTTCGTAATCCACATCAAGTGCCGCATCCTTGCTTTCGGTCACAGCGTGTTTTCCTTCAGCTGAACCGTTCTCTTCGGGGAGATATTTATCAAGCAGCGCCTGTATGTCGAGCTCTTCGGAGCCGTCTCTGTTGAAGTCCATCATAATGTATCCTTTCCTTCCTTCGAAGTCCCGAAGCAAACCGTTCGGGCTCTCTTTGAATAGGTTGTCGGTTATTTCGTTGCTCTCTGCGCTCTTGCGGCGTGGCATAATATTACGGATGCCGCAGTTGAGACATTAAGCGAATTAACTTTTCCGTACATGGGTATCGATACGGTAAAATCGGATTTTTCCTTCAGAATTCTCGCAACTCCGAAGCCCTCACTTCCGAGTACTATGGCGGCTGGTACCTTGAAATCTGTTTCGTAATACGGCGTGCCGCCCGCTTCAGCGGCAAAAATCCAAAGTCCCGCTTTTTTAAGTTTTTCCACAGCATCCGCCAAATTGGATACTTTCGCTATATTCATATGCTCTATAGCTCCGGCTGATGCTTTGCTTACTATCGGCGTCAAACCGACAGCACGGCGTTTTGGAATTATAATTCCGTGCGCGCCCGCACATTCGGCACATCTGATAAGAGAACCGAGATTTTGCGGGTCCTCAATTCCGTCGGCAATTACGACAAGAGGCATTTCTCCTCTTTTCTTTGCGCATTCCAATATGGTGTCAATGTCAACGTACTGTTTCTCGGCGGCAAGAGCAACTACGCCCTGATGGTTATTTCCACCTGCCATTAAATCAAGTTTGTCTCCCGTAGTTTCGATAACGGGTATTTTGCGGTTTACAGCTTCGGCGACTATAACGACAGCCGAACCTTCTCTTACACCGCTTTTAACGTATATTTTATCAATACTTCTGCCGCTTTTGAGAAGTTCACGAACGGCATTTCTCCCGATAACCGCTCCCGGAAGCGGTTCTGCCGTCTCGTTTCTATCTTTGCGATACCCTTTATCGCCTTTCTTTTTTTTGCCGTTCACCGTGCTGCTTGTACTGCGGTTTGAAGATGCAGTGTGCATCTCATGTTCGCCGTAATAAGATGAGTATCCGTCATCGGCGTCACCATTGTAATACAGGAAATAATCGTTGTCGGCAATGGTCTTGATTTTATTCTCTTCTTTGCCGAAACGGTCTTTGCCTTTATATCCCGACGGATCGGCGGTGTGCTCTTTCGAAGAAGAATATTTTTTTCTTGCCGACTTGTTGTTCGGCAAACGGTAAGAGCCCGAGGGCTTCTTATCCCTTCCGTTTTTATCCATACTTCAAGGTCCTTATCTTCATGCTTTCAAAGAGTTTCGTGCGTTGCGCACTCACCCATTATAATATTATTATTTTATATTATAGCATACCTTTTCGCAAATGTACAGCCTTTTTATGATTTTTTTGATTTTTCGGCCTCATTCGAGCAGGATATTATCTCATTAGCAGCCAAAACGGCGTGAAAAAATGCCGTAAGTCGGCACTCCGACGGAATACGGCATTCTTTTATGGC